>JBQTKH010000104.1:0-54405 GCA_052386335.1 Microthrixaceae bacterium | reverse complement strand
CGCCGTCGTCAGCGATCGCTCGGCAAGCTCACACCGGTCGAGTTCGAACTCGCCTTCGCCCCTGCCGAGGATCACGTCGCGGCATGATCTGTCTCAACCACCGTCAACCGAACCTGCAGCAATCCCGAACGCGTCAACGCCGCCGTTGCCACCGTCACTACTGGACGGCGTCTGACCGATGACCAGGCGAAGTGGATGGACTACATCCGCCAGCACCTCGTTCAGAACCTCTCCATCGACCGGGACGACTTCGACAGCATCCCCGTGCTCGCGGACCGAGGAGGCTGGGGCAAGGCCAACCGAACATTCGACGGTGAACTGGCCACCCTGCTTGACGAGCTGAACAAGGAACTCGTAGCCGCATGACGGATGTCGTCAACAAGCTGTGGGGCTTCTGCCACACCCTCCGCCACGACGGTGTGGATTACGGCGACTACATCGAGCAGCTGACTTACCTGCTGTTTCTGAAGATGGCAGACGAGCGCGGCATCGCGGTCCCGGCAGAGACCGATTGGCCGCACCTCCGCAAGCAGTCGGGGACCGATCTGCTCGACGCTTACATCGAGGCGCTTCGGACACTAGGCAAGGAGTCCGGCATCCTCGGCGACATCTTTGGTGGCGCTCAGAACCGCTTCACCAATCCGGTGAACCTCAGCAAGCTCATCAAGCTCATCGACGAGACCGAGTGGATTTCGATCGACACTGATGTCAAGGCGGAGGCGTTCGAGGGGCTCCTCGAGAAGGCTGCGAGCGAAGGCAAGAAGGGGGCTGGCCAGTACTTCACCCCTCGGCTCTTGATCCAGAGCATCGTCCGCTGCGTCCAGCCTGACCCTCGAGCCAGTCGGGACTTCGCCATCGACGACCCTGCCTGCGGAACAGGCGGCTTCCTCATCGCCGCATACGAGTGGATCAAGGCCGAGACAGGTGGTGCTTTCGACCGCGAGATGGCCAAGCGCATCAAGTCGAGCACCTACTTCGGGCAGGAGTTGGTCACCCGACCTCGGCGGCTGGCTCTGATGAATATGTACCTCCATCAAGTCGAGCCTCACATCAGTCTCACGGACTCGATTTACGAGGAACCGTCCGCGCAGCGCTACGACGTCATCCTCACGAACCCGCCCTTCGGCACCAAGGGAGCCAATCAAGCTCCTGTCCGCGAGGACTTCACGATCCAGACCAGTAACAAGCAGCTGAACTTCATCCAGCACGTTCAAACGATTCTCAAACGCGGCGGCCGTGCTGCGGTCGTCGTGCCGGACAACGTCTTGTTCGCTGATCAGGCGGGTGAGGTATTCAGGATTCTCATGGACGACTGTGACCTGCACACGGTCCTGCGGCTACCCCGCGGCACCTTCACCCCCTACAGCCCGGGCACCAAGACCTACGTCGTGTTCTTCACGAAGGGTCGCAGTACGGAAGACGTCTGGATCTACGACGCCCGGTCAGGCGTACCATCGATCACTAAGAAGGACCGCCCGCTCACGGCCGGCCACTTCGCAGAGTTCGAAGCATGCTTCGGAGACGACCCGAACGGCCGCGGCAAGCGCAGCGAGAGCGACTCAGCTGATGGTCGCTGGCGCAGGTTCCTCCTCGACGAAGTCAAGGCTCATCACTACAAGCTCGACGCGTTCAAGTGGATCCGCGACGAGGAGCTCGACAATCCCGACGACCTGCCCGAGCCCGAAGAACTCATCACAGAGGCAATGGAGGAGCTGCAGCTTGCACTTGACGACCTGGGAGACATCCAACGCCTGCTCGAAGGCAACGGAGGCGAGTCGTGAGCGACGACATCGATCTGCCAAGCGGTTGGATGCTCGTCACGACGGGCGACGTCGCACAGGTTGTTGGCGGCGGCACTCCCAAGACGTCCGTCGCTGGCAATTTCATCGACGACGGTGGGCACCCGTGGATCACGCCAGCAGATCTCAGCGGCTACACCGACAAGTACATATCCCGCGGGAAGCGCAACCTCACCGACCAGGGCCTCGCCACGAGCTCGGCCAAGTACATGCCTGCAGGCACGGTTCTCTACTCGACTCGCGCGCCGATCGGTTATGTAGCGATCGCAGCAAACGCGGTCACGACGAACCAGGGGTTCCGGAGCTTCGTGCCGTCTCCCAGCGTCGATCCCGAGTACCTCTACTACGGACTCAAGCTCGCGAGGGGGGAGGCGGAGCAACTCGCGAGCGGAACAACCTTCGCGGAGCTTTCTGGGACGAATGCAAAGAAGCTTCACCTACCGCTCGCGCCCCTCGACGTCCAGCGCCAGATCGTCAAGCTGCTCGACGAAACCAACTCATGCAACGCGAGCGCACGCCAGCACCTCGCGGTCGCCCGGCGGGCGATCGAGCGCTTCCGTCAGGCGGTGCTCACCGCCGCCTTCTCCGGCCGCCTCACTTTCGATTGGCATGAGCTGAGCAGTGAACCTACAACCAGGGACGTCGCGCGCCTCGCTTCGGCCCGCGTCGACGCGTGGGCGAAGACTCACGGGACACGGAAGTACACCGAGCCCGTCGCCACCCAGGCTTCCGACCTTCCTGACATCCCCGAGACATGGACCTGGCTGTCGGCGGATGCTGCCTGCGTCCAGATCACTGACGGCGAACACATTCAGCCGCCCTATCAGTCGACCGGGTTCCCGATGCTCTCTGCCAAGCACGTCCGTGATGGCTTCGTTGATCCTGCAGGTGCTGGCCTCATAAGCGATCAGGATCTTCGCAAAGCACTGCAGCGATGCGCTCCAGCAAAGAACGACCTCCTCATCGTGAGCGTCGGGGCAACAACAGGCCGAAGCGCAATCGTTGAGACCAGCGAGAAGTTCGCCATAGTCCGAAGTGTGCTGTTGATGCGTCCGTTAGTGGATTCGAAGTACATGCTCAGGTGGCTCCAGCATCCATGGACGTTCCGGTGGATGACGGAGGCATCCGGTGCGTCGGCCCAACCGCATCTCTACATCCGCGATCTCAAGCGGATGCCGGTCCCGCTGCCGCCGGCCGGCGAACAGGCCGAGATCGTCCGACGAGTAGATCTGTTGTTCGCAGCAGCCGATCGCCTCGGCGAGCGGCTCCAGGCCGCTACCGCGAGCGTCGAGCGCACCTCTCAGGCTGTTCTTGCAAAGGCCTTCCGCGGAGAGTCGGTCGGAGCGTGATGGCCACCACCGGTCGCCGTCGACTGCCGAGTTGGCGAGCTCGCCGCCTACTAAACGCTGCACCGCTCCAAGCGCAGCGGTGGGAAGCGTGAACCGTGCTGGAAGACTCTGGGCTTGACGAGCGCCAGACTCGCGTGGTCGAGGCACTGGATACGCGAAGTCCCAAACTGGCAAGCATGTACAAGGCGGCGCTGGCTGTGCTTGGCGCGCCGGCGGGACCCGGCGGTGAGACGGCGCGGATCTCCGTCATCTGTCACTGCATGCGGGAGTTGATGAATGCGCTTCCGGCTGTGATGACCGACAGCGCAATCGCGCGGCCGGACCCGTCGTCGAGTGCGTTGACAACAAAGCTCCCAGAGTTGCTCGCGCGACATCCGGACCTTGACCTTGCAGCCGAGCAAGATCTCCTTCCCGTGCCGAGGGCGGTCGCGCAAGCGTTCTCGGATCTCATCGGGACAGTCGCGAGCGAGCAGGGGCGCAACCGCAGGAATGCAGCTGAACTGGTGACGGGGGGCGCTGACACCAAACACCCGGCGATCAAGCATTGGACTGCAGCTCAACGGTTCTTCCTGGGCTGGACCCACATTGACCGCAACCATTCCCAGGACCGAGAGCTGCCTACCGATGCCGTCCTGTTGGCGAACATTCGGGTCGTCGAAGACGTGATCGAGGTGCGAAACGCACTGTTCTTCGACAACCTTCACTCGCTTCAAGATCTCCTCGCTGAAGCGAATGCAGTTGAAGTTGGAGGTGGTTCAGCGTGACTGGCTTCACAGCACCGACCGATGACCAGGTCCAGGCGGCCGTCCGGCGGATTCCAAGCCTGCAACTGCGTCGAGCGTTCTTCGAAGGCCTCAAGAACCCTCTGTGGATAGAGCCCCTCGCCAAAGAGGGTGCCTTTAGTAACCCGCCAGAACCGGAGAAGACCGACGAGGGATACATCCTCGACACCTACTGGCCCGAGATTGACTACCTGATTCGCGTGGCACCCGACGCTCCCGAAGAAGTAGTCGACGTACTCCTGAGCCTGCGTGAGAGCCAAAACGCGTGGGTTCGCAGGGGTGTGTTCGAGATCGGCGCTGCAATCCCAGCAGACCAGGCCGCGCGACTCGAGCCGCTAGTCAGGTCATGGCAGTCCACCGGCTTCGGCTGGAGAACCGACCCCAGGAGCCTCATCGCCTACGCCGTCAATCTGCTTGAAGGGGGCCAGCATCAAGTCGGCGCGTGGTTTGCGGACCTCATCTTCAAGCCTTCCAAATCGACGCGTGGGCGCAAGCCGGACCTTGCACTAGAGGAATACTGGTACGAACAAGGGCTTCCGGCTGTTACCAAGGCGTTGGGTCCGGGCCGCCTCGAGCTCGTGCTCTCCTGGTTGGTGACCTACGAACGCAAGAGTGGACGCCTGACTGCCAGGTCGGACCTCAGCTACTTCTCACGCGAATCGATCCGTCAGACGACTGACTCCATTTATGGGGTCGAGGATGCGCTCGTTGACGCTGTTCGAGACCTCGCTATCGAGGCGATGATCGCAAATGCGGCTGCGGCCAAGGACGTGTTGCTCGGCAGCAAGATGCTGTTGGCCCGCATGATCGCCTTGTTCTCGCTCAGCCAAGCGCTGGGCCGTGTGGGTGATGGTGACAAGCGGATTGGTCAACTCTTGGCCGCCGCCGGCGCCCTGCTGTCCGACGACGAAAACGGTGACGATGCTTGCCGCATCGACTATGGAGAGCTAGCCAGGGCTGTCGTCCAGACAACCGGTGGTCCGGTCGCCGAGGTGACCCAGCTGATCGAGTCGGGACCACAGGTCGACGCGGATCGGCTTCGCGATTGGGCGCGCGATGACTCTTCGAATGAAGGCGAGATCGATGAGCGAGTCCGGGACTACATCGACCGCTGGAAGCATCGCTGGTTATCTGCGGTCGGAGCTGAGGCGCTGTCTGCTCGGCTACAGTCCGAGTTGGCCGAACTTGATGTCCGATTCGGCGTCATCGAAGAACCGCTGGCTCCGACGCGCCGCATCCAGGGATGGACGGGTCTGAACAGCCCCCTGAGCCAGGACGAGATGGCAGCGATGTCGGCAACCGAGCTGGTTGCCCACCTGGAGAGCTGGCGCCACACGGGCGAAGGCTGGGGTCCGGAACCTTCTCACGAAGGACAGGGCCGCGCGCTGACTGGGCTCCTAACAACGAACCCGGCAGCCTTGAAGGGCGTCGAGAACCTCGTGGATCGATTGCGCCCGACGTACGCGCGAGCGATCCTCCACGGCTGGGAAGCGGCATTCAAGGCCGGACTTGAGCTGGAATGGGCCCAGGTCGCGACCCTGATTCAGAACGTCCTTGGGCACGATGATGAGTCCGACGTCCCGGCTGAGGGCCGTAAGTGGGATGACGACTTGAACTACCGCGCAGCCAAGCAAGCTGCTGTGAGTCTTCTCGAGGAGCTCGCTCAGAAACGCAGCTCACCCGAGGTTCCAGTCGACGCCATGTCGCAGTTCGCCGAGATGCTGATCGCATTGACTGCAGACGACACGGCATGGACCGAGTACGTGAGCCACGGTGGGGGCGGCGGCATGGACGCGCTGACCACGTCCCTCAATTGGCAGTGGCCCACTGGACTCCGAGGACTCATCCATCTGATGTCCTACGGGAAGCAAACCCCGTGGTTCGAAGCGGCCCGATCTGCACTCGAGGCCGAACTGGAACGAGATGATCCGCGAGGCGCAGCCTGGGCTGTGTTGGGTGAGGGCCTCGGACGCCTGATCGACGTCGATCCTGAGTGGGTCACGCCGAGGGCGCCGAAGTGGTTTGGATCCGGTGGGGAACAGTCCGCCTCGCAACAGATCGCTCTGACGACCGCAATGGCCGTCCACTACTACCACCCGACGCTCTACACCCTGCTCAGCGTCCCGATGATCACCGCTATCGAGTCCACTGAGCCGATCGTCGCAGGCTGGGACACGCATACCGACCCGCTACGACGGATCGGAGAGTGGGTCATTGACGCCATCATCCGCGGGCACAAGACCATTGACGACCCCGTCGCGCACAAGTTCTTCGCTGCGGCGCCAGCCAAGGTACGAGGAGAGGCGATCGGGCACGTCGCGTGGGGCTTCATGCATGCAGAGGTCGTCGACGACGCGATCAGAGATCGCTTCGCGGAGCTGTGGGACGAGCGGGTTGCTCACGTACGCGACCACCCAGCGGACAACGAGGAACTCAGCGGCTTCTACTGGTTCGTTAGGAGCAGGAAGTTCTCAGTGGAGTGGTGGCTTCCGCGCCTCAAGGAAGCTGCTGAGCTCAATCCGAGTCTCAGCACCGAGCGCTACATGATCGGTAAGGACGTCGCTGAAGCCTCGAACACTGATCCGCGTGGCGCTTTCGACGTGCTGAAGCTCCTGCTCGAAGGCCGGGACGAGGCCGGCATGGTTGCGTACGGCCTCACACGAAACGCGGTTCCCATGGTCATTGCGCGAGCTATCACCTCAGACGACGAAGCACTCAAGGAAGACGCGACGGTGTACATGAACCGCCTCGGGGAGAAGGGGTACTTGTCGCTCGATGACGAGGTCCGCAAGGTGATCGAAGGAGAGATCACGCAGATGGACGTAGATCGATGACCGGGATGATGGACCTCTGCGTGCGATTCGGCTTGATGTCGATCGTCTATCGCATCCAAGGCTGACGTAGTGCGACGTTGGCTTCCTTCAGGGCCAGCCATATCGTGCCGTGGTCTCGGCCAAGGCACTCACCGATTCGTGCGCATGACCAGCCCTCGGCGTAGAGCAGGGCGGCTTCACTTCGCTCGTCATCGGTCATGGAGCGTGGGCGGCGAACGCCGGCTCTCACGAGGATGCTTGCGACGGTCCGGCGATCCAGGTTGAAGGCCTTGGCAAGCTCGAAGGCTCGTTCACCGCTCAGGTAGCGCTCGAGCAGCTCGACCCGTTCGCCCTCGCTCAGGTGGGTCTGCTGTTGGCGGGAAGGTGTTGGCCGCTTTCGCGGCCGTCCAGGTCGGGGCGGGGTTTCTGCCAGGGTCCTGAAGAGTTGAGGAGGGTTCGAAAGAACCAGTAGTGCGTCCACCCGAGAACTGGGCAACGGGCGCCGTCCCGGTGCTGGGATGTGCCGCCGTTGCCCGCAGCACCGGAGCGCTGAGCACATCCGAGCGGACGACCTGAGACGCGCGCGGGTGGCGGTGACCGTCGCTACCTGACGCGGGTGTTATATTCAGCGATCGTCGTCAGACCGACCATCGCTGGGGAGCCCCGCTCATGAACCGTCAACTCCGCTCACTTGTCGCGGCCGCATCGCTGCTCGCGCTGATCCCGCTCACCGCACGAGCGGAAGGCACCGAACCGGGCGCCGTCGACTCGAATTCGTTCGTGTTCAACGGTGAGGGCAACAACCTCAACGTCTACGACGCGTCGACGAACGAGGGGCGCACCCTGGTGCAGGCACACAACGGTGGCGGCGACCCGATCGCCGAGAGCGAACGGGACCTCAACGCCCAGATCTGCTTCGGCGAGTTCGACGGTGACACCTACTTCATCGGCGGCGAGGACACGCTGCAGGGCTCCCAGGGCGGCACCGATCCCGGTCTGGCCGGCTGGGGCTGGTTCAAGCTCACCGGCGACTCGCTCGACACCTTCGCGTGGGAGCAGAAGGGCAAGCTCGTCCCCACCTACAACGGTGACTCCGACTTCAACGAGAACTACGGCTGCGGGTTCACCGAGCAGGGCAACCTCCTGCTGAGCGACGTGGGCGACCAGCAGTTCCAAGGCAACGGCACCGGTCAGCTGCACATCTGGTTCCCGGATGCCGACGAGGGATTCGGCAAGGGCTACGACTTCGATCCCGAGTCCGACTACCCGTTCCACGCCAAGAGCGACATCGAGTACTGCATGATCGACACGACGATCACCACCGCCGGCCAGATCCTCGTGGACGACGACGGCACCGCATTGATCGGCAGCGCCCGCCCCGACTTCTTCGATCCAGCCAAGGGCTGGGGCATCTACCGCTTCGGGGGGCTGCCGACCACCAACGTCGGCTGCGACGAGAACGGGCTCGTGAACGGCAAGACGCTGCTCGAGGCGGGGCTGGTCACCAAGGACCTGTTCATCCTCGACCCGGCCAACACACCGACCCCTAACGCCATCGTCTCCAACGGCTCCGGCGGCTACTACGTGTCGAGCGTGTTCAACGGCGTGATCGCTGAGTACGACGCCAACGGCCTGTTCGTCCGCCGCATCCTCAGCCCTGAGGTCGCCGACGGTCCGTTCCCCCCGGCGCTTGCCCACAACGACGAGCGCGACTCGTTCGGCTCGGCCACGCCACTCGGCATCGGTGTCGACGACCTCGGCCGCATCTGGTTCGCGGACATCGGCATCGTCGCCAGCGATCCCTCCGACATCGGCCCCGGCAACGGCAACGGCTCGCTGCGCTACGTCGACCCGGCGCTCGATGACGGCAACCCCCTGACCGGCATCGAGCCGATCACGGTCGACTTCCGCTTGGCCTTCCCCGACGGCATCGGCGTGCTCACCATCGGCTGAATTGATGCGTGCTGCGGGCGTCGCTGCATTGATGCGTGCTGCGGGCGTCGCTGCGCTCCTGCCTCCGCACGTGCCTCCCGGCGACCGGCGCCCCTCGCGGGAATTGGCTCGCGTAGGGTCGGGGTCGTGAGCACACCAGAGGAATCACCAGATCTCTTCGACCTTCGCATGAGCGAAGCCGCCCGTCCGCTCCTCAAGCGCGTGACGCAGTTCCTCGAGGACGTCGTGGCCCCGATGCAACAGGAGTACTTCGCGCTCGGGGAGACGCGCACCGAGCGGTGGGGTCACGCGCCCGGCCAGCTCGACCTGCTCGACGCGGCCAAGGCCAAGGCGAAGGCCGAGGGTCTCTGGAACTTCTTCCTGCCGGATTCGGAGGTGGGCGGTCTCAGCAACCTCGACTACGCGTACATCGCGGTGGAGCTGGGCAAGTACCCGCTGGGCTCCGAGGCGCTCAACTGCTCCGCGCCCGACACGGGCAACATGGAGGTGCTCGAGCGCGTCGGCACGCCCGAGCAGAAGAAGCAGTGGCTCGAGCCCCTTCTGGCTGGAGAGATCCGATCCGCGTACGCGATGACCGAGCCCGACATGGCGAGCTCCGACGCGAAGAACGTCTCGCTGTCAGCCGTGCGAGATGGCGACGAGTACGTGCTCAACGGCGAGAAGTACTACATCAGCGGCTCCGGCGATCCCCGCTGCAAGATCATGATCGTGATGTGCAAGACGAACCCGGATGCGGCCGCCCACAAGCAGCAGTCGCAGATCCTCGTGCCGATGGACGCGCCGGGTGTGGAGATCGTCGGGCCGATGCACGTGTTCGGTCACGACGACGCCCCGCACGGGCACATGCACCTGCGGTTCACGAACGTGCGCGTGCCGGCGTCGAACATGCTGCTCGGCGAAGGACGCGGGTTCGAGATCAGCCAGGTCCGCCTCGGGCCGGGACGGATCCACCACTGCATGCGCGCGATCGGCCAGGGCGAGAAAGCCCTCGAGCTGATGATCCGCCGCGGCAAGTTCCGCGAGGCCTTCGGCAAGCCGATCCTCAGCCTCGGCAAGAACATGGAGACCGTGTCCCGCGCCCGCATCGAGCTCGATGCCTGCCGCCTCATGGTGCTCAAGGCAGCCAAGGCCATGGACGTGCTCGGCAACGCCGAGGCCCGCGTCTACGTCAGCGCCGTCAAGGCGATGGTGCCCGAGAAGGTGTGCCAGATCATCGACCAGGCGATCCAGATCCACGGTGCCACGGGCGTGTCACAGTGGACGCCGCTCGCGGACATGTACACGAGCCAGCGCACGCTGCGCCTCGCCGACGGGCCTGACGAGGTGCACCACTTCGTCGTCGCCCGCCACGAGGCCGGCCGCTACAGCGAACCGGCCCCGGCGCGCTTCGACGTCGGCGCTGAGGGCATCTTCGCCGGGCCCTGAGCCGGGCCGCAGGGTCAGCTGCGGTTGGCGAAGTACCTGGCGTACCCGTCGGCGAGGGCTCGGAGATCGGGGTCGGCCCGGAAGAGCGGCTCGAACTTCGCCTTCGCGGCCTCGCGCTTGGCCGGGAAGTACTCGGTGGGCCAGTACCCCTCGTGGGGCCGGTAGCGCTTGAGCACGTTGCGCGCCACGGTTGCCTTGTGCACCTCGTCGACGCCGTCGGCGATCCCCATCGTGGGCGCCGACGCGTACATGGCCTGGAGGGGCGTGAGGTTGGTGGTGCCGAGCGAACCGAGGATGTGGAGCGCGTTGAAGGACACGTCGCGCAGCACCTTGGCCATCGTGTACTTCACGGCCGCGATGTCGGTGCGGGTCTCCTGGGTGCTCGTGTTGTCGATCTTCCACGCCGTCTCCAGGACGAACAGGCGCAGCATGCGGATCTGCGCGTAGGACTCCGCGATCTTCTCCTGCACCATCTGGTGCTCGGCGATGATCTTGCCGTGCGACTCACGTGACAGCGCCCGCTCGCACATCATGTCGAAGGCGAGCTTGCACTGGGCGATCGTGCGCATGGCGTGGTGGATGCGCCCGCCACCGAGCCGACGCTGGGCGAGCACCTTGGCGCCGTCCTCAGGGCCGAGCAGGTGGTCGAGGGGCACCCGCACCTCGTTGTAGATGATGTGGTTGTGGTTGCGGGGCTCCGGCTGGATCTCCACGCCCGGGGTGTTGCGAGGCACGACGAACATGCCGTTCGTGCACATGACGAAGAGGATGTCGGCGACCCGTCCGGCGCTGGTGAACCACTTCTCGCCGTTGATGACCCACTCGTCGCCGTCGCGCACCGCGTGGGTCCTGAAGAGGTTCGGGTCGGATCCTCCCTGCGGCTCGGTCATGGAGTAGGCCGACCACAGCTCCTGGTTGAGCATCGGTGTGAGCCAACGCTCCTTCTGCTCTTCGGTGCCGTACGCCGCGAGCATCTCCATGTTGCCGGTGTCGGGCGCTGCCGCGCCGAACATCTGCGGTGCGGACGGGTAGCGGCCGAGGATCTCGTTGAGCAGTCCGAGCTTGAGCTGGCCGTAGCCCGGACCACCGAGCTCCTCGTCGAGGAAGATCGCCCAGAGCCCCTGCGCCTTGACCTGATCCTGGAGCCCCTTCACGAGTCCCCTGATCTTCGGGTCCTTGGAGCGGACCGCGTAGGGGAACACGTACTCGAGCGGTTCCACCTCCTCGCGGCAGAACTGCTCAACCCAGTCGAGCTTCTCCTGGAACTCCGGGTCCGTCGAGAAGTCCCACGCCATCAGATCCCCCTGTGTCGAGCTCGGCACCGCTTGCGGGGGCGATCCTACGGATCGGACGGAGGGGTGCCACATCTGAGGTGGAGCCCGCCGCGTCCCTCGCGCTCGCCCTAGGGTGCGCCGTCATGCAGATCGCGGGACGCGTGCTGGCATTCCTGGCGGGGGCTGGGCTGGGGCTCGGGGTGCTGGGGTCGGCGCTGCGCACTGTCGTCGTGCCGCGAGCCGAGCCGAGCCTCCTCACCCGTGCGGTGTTCCGAGGAACGCGCTCGATCTTCGATGCCCGGGTGCGCCGGGCCGACGGTTGGGAGGAGGCCGACGGCATCATGGCCCGCTACGCGCCCGCGGCCCTGATCGTGCTGCCTGGCGTCTGGGTGGGGTTGATGGCCATCGCCTTCACGCCGATGTTCTGGGCGCTAGGGAGCGACTTCCCGCGCGAAGCCTTCACCCGCAGCGGGTCGTCGCTCCTCACGCTCGGCTTCGCCGTGGGCCAGGACCTCCCGACGACCGCACTCGCGTTCGTGGCCGCCACCGTCGGCTTGGGGCTGGTGGCCCTGCTGATCTCCTACCTGCCGTCGATCTACTCGCAGTTCTCGCGGCGTGAGGTGCTCGTCGGGCAGCTCGACACACGGGCAGGGACACCACCGTCGGCCGAGGAGCTGCTCCTGCGCGCGTTTCGCATCGGCTGGTTGGAGCAGCTCGACGACCTGTGGGTCGAGTGGGACCGCTGGTTCGTCGAGGTCGAGGAGTCGCACAGCTCGAACGCGGCGCTGCCGTTCTTCCGTAGCCAGCACCCGGAGCGCTCGTGGCTGACGGCCGCCGGGTGCGTGCTCGACACCGCCGCGCTCCGAGCGTCGGTCCTCGATCTTCCGCGCACCTATCACGCCGAGCTCTGCCTTCGATCTGGCTACTTGGCGCTCCGGCACATCGCTGACGCGTTCGACATCGAGTACGACCACGACCCGCGTCCGGACGACCCGATCGCCATCACGCGGGACGAGTTCGACCAGCTGTGCGCGCGGCTCGCCGACGCGGGTGCCCCGATGCGCGCCGACCTCGACCAGGGGTGGCGCGACTTCGCCGGCTGGCGGGTCAACTACGACACGGTGCTCCTCCGGCTGAGCGGCCTCGTGGTGCCGCCGTTGGCGCCGTGGTCCTCAGACCGCTCCCCAGCCCGGTACCGGCCGCCGATGCGGCGACGGCGGCGATAGCCACGGGGCGGGGCTCGATGGGCGACGGTCAGCCCGCTGTGGATCGTGGCGTGAACCGCAGCACGGCTTGTGGAGGAGCGCCGTCGGGGAGGCCGTCGATCGGGAGGAAGATGGCGCTCACCGGGTCGCCGATGCGGACGCTCGTGGGGTCGTCGACTGCCACGTTGGTGAGGACGCGCGGGCCCTCGTCGAGCTCGACGTACGCCACCAGGAACGGGGTGGCCGCGGCCCAGGGGCCCATCGCCTTGCGGAGCACCGATGTGGCGTAGACGACGCCCTGCCCGCTGAGCTCGGTCCACGTGACCGAGTCGTTGCCACACCCGGGGCACCAGGCGCGCGGGTACCAGATGTGGTGGCCGCAGGCGTCGCACACGGGCAGGACCAGTCGCCCGTCTGCGGCCGCACTCCAGAAGGGCTCAGCTTCGGCGCTGTAGGGCGGGGCGATGACAGGCAGGTCGCTCATGCGAACGCTCCCAGCACGAGGGTGGCGCTGCCGTGGCGGGTCGACAGCGCCCCGCCCGTGCCGTGGGCCAGCGCCAGCTCGCAACCCGGCACCTGCACGGCCGGGTGGGCCTCGCCGCGCAGCTGGCGCACGGCCTCGATCACCTTGGTCATGCCCCCGCGGTTGGCCGGGTGGTTGTTGCAGAGGCCGCCGCCGTCAGTGTTGAACGGCAGTCGACCGCCGGGGCTGCGCAGTCCGCCGTCGGCCACGAACGCGCCGCCGCGGCCCTTCTCGCAGAACCCGAGGTCCTCGAGGGCGATGAGCACCGTGATCGTGCAGCTGTCGTAGATCGATGCGTACTGGATGTCCTCGGGCGTCACCCCCGCTTCGGTGAAGGCGGCCGGGCCGCTCCATCGAGCGGCTGAGTAGGTCAGGTCGATCCGCCCAGCGTCGGTGTGCTTGAGGGCCTCCCCGTGACCGAGGAGCACCGCCCCCGCTCGTCCCAGGCTGCGGGCGATGTCGGGGTGCACGACGACGAGCGCGCCGCCGCCGTCGGTGACGACGCAGCAGTCGAGGCGGTGCAGCGGATCGGCGGCCATGGGTGAGCCGAGCACGTCATCGACCGTGACCACCTTCGGGAGCAGCGCGTTGGGGTTGTGCTGCGCGTGCTCCGAGGCCGCCACCTTGATCCACGCCAGCTGTTCGCTCGTGGTGCCGAACTCGTACATGTGACGCGACGCGGCCAGCGCGTAGTTACCGACGGGGGTCGTGATGCCCGTCACCTCGAACCCGGCTTCGGGCGAGTCGGCCATCCGCTGCGCCCCTCCCGGCGGCGCGCCGCCGGTGCGCGGTCGTCCGGCCAGGGTGATGAGCGCCACCCGGCACTTGCCGGCCGCGATGGCGGCGGCCGCGTGGCCCACGTGCGCCAGGTAGCTGCTCCCTCCTGTCTCGGTGGAGTCGGCATAGCGGATCGCCAGGCCCAGGTACTCGGCCATGGACACCGGCCCGAAGCCCGGCGCGGTGGAGTCGCAGAAGTACCCGTCGACATCATCGAGCGTCAGGCCGGCGTCGACGAGCGCGCCAACGGCCACCTCGCGGTGGATCTGCGCGATGGATCGATCGGGGATCTCCCGGCGTGGGTGCTCGTAGGCCCCCACGATCACAGCCTTGCCGCGGATCGACATCCGTCGAGTCTGCGCGGCGGCGTCACCTGGCGTCCACCCAATGGCAACACCGCCGCCCATCGAGGCACGTCTCGATGAAACCTCATGACGATACGGTCGAGTGGTGACCACCGCTCCCGACGGATTCGCCCCCGATGCTGCCGCCCTCGAGCGCAGCATCCAGTTCGACCTCGTGTTCAACGTCCGCGACCTCGGCGGGCTGCGCACGCTCGACGGCCGGGCGGTCCGCCGCGGCCAGCTCTTCCGCGGCGATGGCGTGAACCGCCTGCGCGACGACGACCTGGACGTGGCGAGAGGGCTGGGCCTGCGCACCGTCATCGATCTCCGCACCGCCGGCGAGATCGGTCGAGGCGGCCGGTTCCCCGTTCAGGACTGTCCGGTCGCGTGGTACTCGCTGCCACTGATCCGGCGCATGTGGTCCGACGATGAGCTGGTCGCCACCACCGGGGCGGTCGACTTCCTGCGTGATCGCTACGTCGAGATGCTCACCGAAGGCGCGGACTCGTTGGCCGAGATCGTGGAGATCGTGGCGGACGGTCAACCGGCGCTGTTCCACTGCGCGGCCGGCAAGGATCGCACCGGGGTGACGGCCGCTGTGCTGCTCGGGCTCGTCGGTGTCGAGCGCCAGGAGATCGTCGACGACTACCACGTCACCGCCGGCGCGATGGCGGCCTTCGTCGACTGGCTCACCCTCGAGCACCCCGAGGCGCTCGACGCGATGACCAGCCAGCCGCCTGAGTACCTCGAGGCGCCCCCCGCAGCGATGGCCGGCTTCCTCGATGCCGTGGACGACACCTATGGATCGATGCGCGGCCTGGCCGAGCACCTCGGTGTCGCGGCGAGCACGATCGATCGCTTGCAGGCCACCCTGGTGGACTGACTCCCTGCTCTGCACCCTCAGCCCCGGATGCCGGTGCTCCCGGTGCACAGATCGGCGTCGTGCGGGTGGGTCAGCGGTGACCGAAGGTGACCTCGCCGATCCGCGTCACGAAGCCCTTCGCGGCGAGGGCCGCCATGACGCGGCCGACGTGGTCGTGATCGAAGGTCTCCATCACCACCTCGAGCTCGGCGGAGCGGGCGTTCACGTCGAGGAACATCCGATCGTGCACGATCTCGACGATGTTGGCGCCCGCATCGCCGATGATCGTGGTGATCTTCCCGAGCACCCCGGGCTGATCGGGGATCTGGATCTCGAGGCGGGTCAAACGGCCTGAGCGAGCCAGACCCCGCATGATCACCGACGCCAGGAGACGCGGGTCGACGTTGCCGCCGGTGAGCACGACGCCCACCTGGCGGTGGGGGAGGAGGCTCGGGTGCTCGAGCAGCGCGGCGATGCCCGCGGCGCCCGCGCCCTCCACCACCACCTTCTCGATGTCGAGGAGCAGGTTCACGGCCTCCTCGAGCGATTCCTCGGTGACAGTCTCGATCTGGACGCCGTGCTCGAGGATCAGACGGGTGGTGAGCAAACCCGCCGTGGGCACCGCGATGCCCTCGGCGATCGTGGGTCCGCCGATCTCGATCGCCGCCCCGGTGGTGGAGGCGAGCATCGAGGCCCACCGATCGCTCTGCACGCCGATGATCGTCATCTCAGGTCGGAGTGCGCGGACCACCACCGCCATGCCCGCGACGAGGCCACCCCCGCCGGTGGGCACGAGCAGGGCATCGAGCTCCGGATGGTCCTCGAGGAGCTCGAGGGCAACCGTGCCTTGGCCGGCGATCACGGCGGCGTCGTCGTAGGGGTGCACGAACACCCGCCCCTCGTCGGTCACGATGCGGTGCGCCTCCGCCGCCGCTTCGCTGAGGTCGTCGCCGTGCAGCACCACGCGGGCACCGAGCACCTCGGTGCGGTGGACCTTCACGAAGGGTGTGCCGCACGGCATGACGATGGTGGCGTGGATGCCGAGGCGGGCTGCATGGCGGGCCACGGCTTGGGCGTGGTTGCCCGCGGACATCGCCACCACGCCGCACGTGCGCTCGTCCGCGGAGAGGCTCAGCAGCTTGTTCAGCGCACCCCGTTCCTTGAATGCTGCGGTGAACTGCAGGTTCTCGAACTTCACCACCACGTCGGTGTCGAGGACGGCGCTGAGCGTGTGCGAGTGCGAGCTGGGCGTGCGCTCGACGGCCCCCGCGATGCGCTCGGCCGCCGCGCGGACGTCGTCGATGGTGACGGTCTGCTGGGTGTCGCTCGTGGTCACGGTGCCAACGATCGCACGATGTCGGCGCCTGCGAGGGCACCATCGAACGGGGCAGCGCCTGTGCCGGGGTCGTTCGGCACGGCAACGAGCCCGTCGGGTCCCGGCAGGCACGGGTCGGCGAGGTCGGGATCGAAGCGCCCACGCGGGTCGAGGTCCGGCGGCAAGGTCATCCCCGGCAGGCCCGCGAGCGCGAGGTTGGCCGCCCGTCCGATCCCCGTCTCGAGCATGCCTCCCACCCAGGCCGGCAGGCCCAGCTCGACACAGCGGTCGTGGATCGCCCGCGCCTGCACCCAGCCGCCGACTCGTCCCGGCTTGAGGCACAGGATCCCGCAGGCACCGAGCGCCACGGCGGTGTCGAGCGTCGCGAGCGAGGTGATCGACTCGTCGAGGCAGACCGGTGTCTCGAGGCGCAGGGCGAGCCGGGCGTGACCGACGAGGTCATCGGGGGCGAGGGGCTGCTCGATGCAGGTCAGCCCCGCCACGTCGAGTCGGTCGAGCTCCTCGATGTGCTCCGGGCAGTCCGATCGAAACGACCCGTTCGCATCCGCCTGGAGCATCAGGTCGGGACCCACGTGGTCCCGCAGCGCCCCCAGGGGCGCGGCGGCTCGTCCCGGTGCGATCTTCACGCGGAGCCGCGCCGCGCCCGCGGCGATCGCCTGGTCGGCCTCGGCGAGGAGGCCGCTTGTGTCGGCGTGCAGCCCGAGCGACGCGCCCACGGGCACCGCGGGTGCGGTCGCCCCCAACCACGAGGCGAGCGACCGGTCCGCGGCTCGGAGCTGCGCGTCGACGACGGCGAGCTCGAGGGCGGCTCGGGCCATCGGATGGCCCCGCACGGCGTCGAGGTGCGGTCCCAGTGCCAGGGCGTCGCCGGTGGGGCCGGCCCAGGCTCGCGGCAGCAGGTGGTCGCGGAGCGTCAATCGTGCCGAGTCGACGAACTCCGGCGCGTAGGTGGGCGAGGTCTCGGCCACGCACTCCGCCCAGCCCTCGGCCTCACTGGCGAGGACGTGCACGAGCAGCACCGTCCGCTCGGTGCGGTCGCCTGCCGCGGAGCGCAGCGGCGTGGTGAGCGGGAGCCGGAGCGTGACCAGCTCGATGGCCTGGACCTCGACCGGCGGCAGGGGCTCCAGTGGCGTCATCGCCCCCATGCTGGCACGGCCGCAGCGCAGCGCCGGCCGGTAACCTGGGCGGCCATGACCCTCACCACCGGCACCCATGGCGTGCTCAAGGCCAACGACCCGTGCTGGTGCGGCAGTGGCAAGAAGTTCAAGCGCTGCCACAAGTCGGCCACCGACCGCGTGCGCCCCGGTCAGCTCAGCCCGCTGCGGGTCGTGCCGGCGCACATCCCGCGTCCGCCCTACGCCGAGTCCGGCGAGCCGGTTCGCATCCCGGAGGATCCCGTCCAGCCGCCCGATGTGATCGAGCGGATGCGCGTCGCCGGCCGCGCCGCTGCCGAGGTGCTGGCCGAGACGGCCGCGGCGATCCGGCCTGGCATCACCACGGACGAGCTCGACGCGATCTGCCATCAGGCGTGCATCGATCGCGGGGGGTACCCGAGCCCGCTGAACTACAGCGGCTTCCCCAAGTCGCTGTGCACCTCGGTGAACGAGGTCATCTGCCACGGCATCCCCGACGATCGGGCACTGCTCGACGGCGACATCGTCAACCTCGACGTCACGATCTTCCTCGACGGCGTCCACGGCGACACCAACGCGACGTTCCCGGTGGGCAACGTCGACGAGGGGAGTCGTCGCCTCATCGAGGTCACCCGCGAGTGCCTCGAGCGAGCGATCGCCACCGTGCGGCCGGGGGCGCCGTTCAACGTGATCGGCAAGGCGATCCAGGACCACGCCGAAGGCAACGGGTTCGGCGTGGTGCGCAGCTTCGTGGGTCACGGCATCAGCACCCAGTTCCACACCGACCTCCACGTGCCCCACTACTACGAACCGCGCCTCACCACGCTGATCGAGGAGGGCATGACCTTCACGATCGAGCCGATGATCACCATGGGTGCCTGGGAGCACGACCTGTGGGATGACGGTTGGACGGCGGTCACGGTCGATCGTCGCCGCACCGCGCAGTTCGAGCACACGCTCGTCGTCACCGCCGACGGTGCCGACGTCCTCACCCTCCGCCCCTGACAACCCCGCTTCTGTGCACCCGCATCACCGGCATCCGGGGTTCAGCGTGCAGAGAACGAGGTGGTAAGGGCCGGGGCGAGGTCGCCGCGGGGCTCGACCGCCACCTCGGTGAGGCCGAGGAAGGTCGCCAACTCGGTGAGGCGGTCGCACAGCGCGGCGAGCGACCGGTCGGGATCGAAGCTGGGCTCGGCGTAGGCGCCGCGCACGCGGAGCACGCCGGCCTGGCGATCAGCCTTCAGGTCGACGCGGGCGACGAGCTCACCGTCGTGCAGGAACGGCAGCACGTAGTAGCCGTGCACGCGCTTGGCGGCCGGAACGTAGATCTCGATGCGGTACCGGAAGCCGAAGAGGGCTTCGACTCGCTCGCGCTCCCACACGAGGGAGTCGAACGGGGACAGCAAGGCCGAGCCGCGCACCCACCGGGGAAGCACCGCCTCCGGATGCAGGAACGCGGGGTGCCGCCATCCCTGCACCTCGACGGCTCGCAGCGCGCCCTCAGCCACCAGCTCGGCGAGCAGCGGCCGGCTGCGCACGATGTTGAGCCGGTAGTAGTCGGCCAGGCAGCGCGCCGAGCCGATCCCGTGGCTGCGGGCGGCCCGCAGCAACAGGAGCTTGTGCGCGTCGTCGTCGGCGGGCGTCGGCGCCCTCAAGACCGACGATGGGATGACGTGCTCGGGCAGGACGTAGTGGCGTGTGAACGAGGCCGGGTTGCGCACGGCGGTCACGTCGCCGTTCCAGAAGAGGTGCTCCACGGCCTTCTTCGCGTCGCTCCAGTTCCACATGCTCCCCGGCGCGGCCTTGCCCCGCTTGATGGCGTCGCCGAGGTGCTCCAGCTCGCCGAGCGTGACGGGCCCTCGCTCGGCGACGGCGTCGAGCACCTGCTGCACGAGCGAGGGTCGTCGCGCGGCGACGCGGACCATCCCACCCCAGGCATGGTCCTCCTGCATCCGCCATCGCAGCAGGGGGTGGAGCCCGACCGGGACGAGCGATGCCTCGTGGCCCCAGTACTCGAACATCTCGCCGCTGTCCCAGAGCCAATCCGCGAGCGCGGCGCGCGGGTAGGGCCCGAGTCGGGCCAGGAAGGGAAGCTCGTGTGAGCGGGTGAGCACGTTCACGGAGTCGATCTGGACCAGCCCCACCCGACCGAGCACCCGTCGGAAGTGTCGACGGTCGATGCGGCCTGCCGGCCGCGGGTCGGCGAATCCCTGCGCCTGCAGCGCGATGCGGCGGGCCTCGCTGAGGCGCAACGTGTCCGAGGTCAAGGCCATGACCCGGGCAGAGTAGGTTCCGCGAGCGGGATCCCCATCACCGTTCACAAGAGGAGCAACAAGATGCGCGTCGTCGTCGACTACGACCTGTGCGAGAGCAACGCACTGTGCATGGCAGCAGCCCCTGAGGTGTTCGAGGTGCGTGACGACGACTTCCTCTACGTGCTCCAGGAGGAACCCGGCGAGGAGCTGCGGGCGAAGGTCGAGGAGGCGGCGCGCCGCTGCCCCAAGCAAGCCATCTCGATCGAGGGCTGAGCTGACCCGGTGAGCGGGGAGCACATCGTCATCGTCGGCGCGTCGTTGGCGGGCTTCCGCGCCGCGGAGGAGCTCCGCAGCCTTGGTCACGACGGCGCCATCACGTTGATCGGCGATGAGCCCCACCGGCCCTATGACCGACCGCCCCTCTCCAAGCAGGTCCTGGCGGGCAAGCGCCCGCCCGAGGCGACCGCCCTCGACGTCGCCACGGGCACCATCGACGACCTCCACCTCGACTGGCGCCTCGGTCGCGCTGCGTCTGGGCTCGACCTGAGCGCGCGGGAGGTCGTCCTCGATGGCGACGAGCGGGTGGCGTTCGACGGTCTCGTGATCGCCACCGGCGCGTCACCGCGCCAACTCCCCGACACCGAGCACCTCGCGGGCGTGCACACGCTCCGCACGCTCGACGACTGCCTCGCCATCCGAGCCGTGCTGGACACCAGCCCGCAACGGGTGGCCGTGGTCGGTGCCGGGTTCATCGGAGCAGAGGTGGCTGCAACGTGCCGCGGCCTCGACATCGACGTCACGCTCATCGAGGCGCTCCCTGTCCCGCTGGAGCGAGCCCTGGGCGCGGAGATGGGCATGGTCATGGCCGACGTGCACCGAGACCACGGCGTCGACGTGCGCCTCGGGGTCGGCGTGGACACCCTGGAGGGTGGCGGACGTGTCGAACGGGTTCGGCTCAGCGACGGGACGGTGCTCGACGTCGACCTCGTCGTCGTCGGCGTCGGCGTGGCGCCGAACACCGGCTGGCTGGAGGGGTCCGGCCTGACGATCGACAACGGTGTGGTGTGCGACGCTGCCTGCCTCGCCGCACCTGGTGTCGTGGCGGCTGGGGACGTGGCGCGCTGGCCCAACGAGCGGTTCGGAGAGGTGATGCGGGTGGAGCACTGGGACAACGCGATCGAGATGGGGGCGCACGCAGCTCGCACCCTCGTGGCCGAGCCAGGCCGAACGGAGCCGTTTGCACCCATCCCGTGGTTCTGGTCTGACCAGTACGACCGCAAGGTGCAGCTCGCCGGCCGGTCCGGTTCCGGCGACCTCGTGGAGGTGGTCTCGGGGAGCGTCGAGGAGCGTCGCTTCGTGGCCTTCTACGGGCGGGGCGGACGCGTGGTCGGGGTCCTCGGCATGAACCAGCCTGCCAAGGTCATGCGCTGGCGCAGCCTCATCGAAGACGGCGCCACGTGGGACGACGCCCTCGCCACCGCCAAGGCAGCGCAGTGACCGGCAGCGCCTTCCTCCTCCTCTCCTTGGCCCTCGTGGTGGCCGCCGGCAACTGGCACGCCGTGTTCCACGGCAACAAGGCACTCGAGTACGTGTGCAAGCCCCTGACGATGGCCGTCCTGTTCGCCGCCGCGCTGGCCGTCGACCCCGACGACACGACGATGCGCGTCTGGTTTCTCGTCGCCATCGTGCTGTGCCTGCTCGGCGACGTGTTCCTCATGCTTCCCCAGGACCTCTTCGTGTTCGGCCTCGGCTCGTTCCTGCTCGGGCACATCGCCTACATCGGCGGCATGCTCGCCGGCGGCGTCGACGCGGCGCGGTTCGGGGCTGGCGCGCTGATCGTGACCGTGGCGGTGACCATCATCGGCACCAGGGTGCTGCGCGGGGTGCGTGGAGGGCCCGAGCCCGAGCTCGCGGCGCCGGTGCTCGCCTACATGGCAGTGATCTCGGTGATGGTGGCCACGGCCATCGGAACGGGTCACCCCGCAGCAGTGCTGGGCGCGGCGCTCTTCTACTCGAGCGACGCGCTCATCGCCTGGAACCGGTTCGTGCGCGAGACGCCTCACGCTCGGCTCGTGATCATGGTGACGTATCACCTCGCCCAGTTCGGGCTGGTGATCAGCCTCGTCTGATCGGGGTTTCCGCGCTCAGGTGGGCGCGCCGGCGAGGCGCTCGGCCTCACGCTCACGCAGCGCCACGGTCACCCGCATCCGCTCGAGGTGCTGGAGGAGCGTCTGCTTGCCCTGCGGCACGGGGTGCTCGCTCACGAACCCCTCGATGTCCGCCGCTAGGGCCGGGTCGCTGACCGCCCGCACCCCGCTGAGCATCCGGACGATGCTGTTCGACGGGAACCGCTCGTTCATCGCGGCCCAGTGCTCGTGGACCTGTCGCCACGCCAGCGCGCCGTTGTCCCGGTTGGCGATGCAGGCGCTGATCAGGAACGGCGCGTTCTGCGTCCTGACCTCCGGGGTCATGGCGAGGTCGAGCACCTGCGCCATCAGCAGGGGATCGCGCACGTCGGCGAGGGCATAGAGGTAGCGCTGCTCTTCCTGCGGGGTGGTCGCCGTGCGGAACCCGTCGATGATCTCGTCGAACAGGGCCTGGTCGGCGGCCTCGGCGGTGGCGCGCACGACCACTGCCGCGATGTTGGCGTCGACGCTGGCCGAGTCGCCCCGGTAGCGGTGGAAGAGCTCGCCGACTCGCCGGCGCGCATCGGGGTCGTCGCCGAGGGTGGCGAGCCCACCGATGAGGATGCTCCGCAGCTCGCGGTCGCGGTCGGTGTCGGTGCTTGCGCAGTCCCAGCCGAGGCGTTCGAGGGCGGGGCCAATGAGCGCGCGCACGCGCGCCCGGATGCCCTCGCGCCCCGGGCCCTCAACGATGCGCTCCAGCTGGTCGAGGGCGCCGAGGAGCCGTCGCCACACGGAGGCGTCGGTCTCGCCCGAGAAGCCGGTGGCGAGCGCGAGGAAGTCCTCCGCAGGGGTGACCCCGGCCAGGACGGCGACCCAGGTGTCGTCGACGAGGCCGTAGCGCTCGACGTCAGAGAGGTCGGCCTGGGCGCGCGCCACGAGCTCGGCCAGCAGCGGCGCGGCATAGCGCACCCGGTAGAAGCCGTGACCTTCGACGTTGGCCACGACCCAGGTGATCGGCTCGCCGACATCGAGGTCGAGGCTGTCGCCGTCGAGGAGCGCCGTCGTGGTCGTGACCGAGCCGGAGGCGGTGCCGAAGCGGACCTGCATGGGGATGGCCCAACGGGCCTCGTCGGCCGGGTCCGCGAGGTAGCGGGACGGCTCCTGCGTGAACCGCAGCACCCGGCCGTCGTCCTTGGTGGACACCGTGACGATCGGATGGCCGCCCTGGAAGATCCACGAGTCCATGATCCGGCGCACCGGCTCGCCCGTGGCCTCCTCGATGGCGTCCCAGAGGTCGGTGGTCTCGGTGTTGCCATAGCGGTGGGTGGCCATGTACTTGCGGATCCCGGCGCGGAAGGCGTCCTCGCCGAGGTACTGCTCGAGCATGCGCACCACCGCTGCGCCCTTCTCGTAGGTGAGGACGTCGAACATGCCCTCGGCGTCGGCGGGGGAGATGACCGGGTACTCGATCGGTCGGGTGGCCGCGAGGGAGTCGGTGTCGAACGCGGTGCTGCGCGCCAGGCTGAAGCCGACCCAGCGCTCCCACTCGGGGCGGAACGCGTCGGTGACCTTGAGCTCCATGAAGGTGGCAAACGCCTCGTTCAGCCAGATGCCGTTCCACCACTTCATCGTGACGAGGTCGCCGAACCACATGTGCGCCAGCTCGTGAGCGATCACATCGACGACGTTCTGGAGCTCGCTCTGGGTGGTCTGATCGGGATCGGCCAGCAGCAACGTCTCGCGGAACGTGACGCACCCGAGGTTCTCCATCGCACCGAACGCGAAGTCGGGGATGGCCACGAGATCGATCGAGTCGCCTGGATACGGAAGGTCGAAGTAGTCGCTGAGGTAGCGCAGCGAGAACGCCGCGACCTCCAGCCCGAAGGGCGTGAGGTGCTTCTTGCCCGGCGGGCAGAGCACCCGCACGGGGATGCCGTCGACCTCCACGGCTTCGGTGCACTCGAGCGGTCCGACGATGTAGGCGACGAGGTAGGTGGACAGCGGCATCGTGTCGGCGAACCGGACGCGTCGCAGCCCATCTCCGATCGGCTCCTCCGACACGACGGCGCTGTTCGACACGGCGACGAGCGTCTCGTCGACGATCAAGGTGATGCCGAAGACCGCCTTGCAGTCGGGCTCGTCCCAGCAGGGGAATGCCCGTCGGGCATCGGTGGCTTCGAACTGGGTGGTGGCGATGATCCGCTCGACACCGCTGTCGTCGGTGAAGCAGGAGCGGTAGAAGCCGCGCAGCTTGTCGTTCAGCACGCCGCGGAAGCGGATGCTCACCACGGCGGGACCCGGCTCGAGGTCATCGGTCAGGGTGAGGGTGGCTCGCTCGGCGTCGGGGTCGAGCAGCACCTCGGCCTCGAGCCTGCGGCCCTCAACGGTGACCCACGCCTCGTCGATCTCGAGCTCGATGGCGTTGAGCACCACGGCGCGAGCCAGCTCGGCGACATCGACGTCGATGTCGACCGATCCGACGAAGCTGGCATCGTGGAGGTCGGGCGTGACCGTGAGGTCGTACCGACGCGGCAGGATGTGGCGAGGCAGGCGATGCGGGTTCTCGTGGGCCACCACGCCGAGGATACCTGGGTAGCCTCGGCGGCCGTGACCTCCTCCGCTCCCCAAGCTTCCACGCTCGACGTGGTCGGCATCGGCAACGCTCTCGTCGACGTCCTCACCCACGAGGACGACACCTTCCTCGCCGCCCACGGGCTCGTGAAGGGCTCGATGACCCTCGTGGACACCGACCGAGCGGAGGCGCTCTACGCGGCGATGGGCGCCGGGATCGAGGTGTCCGGCGGGTCAGCGGCCAACACGGTCTCGGGCATCGCCAGCTTCGGAGGGAAGGCCGGCTACATCGGCCGTGTGTTCGACGACCAGCTCGGGGCGGTGTTCGCGCACGACATGCGCTCCGGTGGGGTGGTGTTCCGGGCTCAGCCGGCCAGTGAGGGGCCGCCCACGGGTCGATGCCTCATCGTCGTCACGCCGGACGCCCAGCGCACGATGAACACCTATCTCGGGTCCTCCGAGTTCTTCGGCCCGGATCACCTCGACACCGACCTCATCGCATCGGCACAGGTCACGTTCCTCGAGGGCTACCTGTTCGATCGCCCTGAGGCCAAGGCTGCGTACTGGAAGGCCAGTCAGGTCGCGCACGACGCGCATCGACGGGTCGCGCTCACCCTCTCGGACACGTTCTGCGTCGAACGTCACCGGTCGGAGTGGCGTGATCTCGTCGCAGATCAGGTCGACATCCTGTTCGCCAACGAGGCGGAGGCGCTCGCTCTCTTCGAGGTCGACACGTTCGACTCGGCCCTTGCCGCGGCCCGGGCGGACGTCGAGGTCGCCATCATCACGCGCGGTCCCCGCGGCTCGGTGGTGGCGAGAGGCGACGAGGTCCACGAGATCGATGCCCACCCGGTCGAGGTGATCGACACGACGGGTGCGGGCGACCTCTACGCCGCCGGCTTCCTCTTCGGCTTCACGCACGATCGGCCGATGGAGATCTGCGGCCGTCTGGGATCGGTGGCTGCCTCCGCGGTCCTCGGCCACACGGGCGCACGGCCGGGGGCATCGCTCCGGCAGCTCGTTGCACCGATGGGCATCTGATGGCTCCTCCGGTCGATCCGTGGTCGTTGGTGGAGCAGGCTGCCACCGCGATCCGTGATGCGACCGGTGTGCCGCAGCACGACGTCCTCGTGGTGCTCGGGTCGGGGTGGACCCCGGCGGCCGATCGGCTCGGCACGGTCACCGCCGAGCTCGCGGTCGCCACCCTCCCCGGGTTTCCTCCAGTCGGCGTCGTCGGCCACGCCGGAACCCTGCGCTCGGTCGAGTCGTCGGCGGGCTCGCGCCTCCTCGTGCTCATGGGTCGGGTCCACGCCTACGAGGGCCACGACCTGTCGGTCGTCGTGCACGGCGTGCGGGCGTGCGTGCGGGCAGGGTGCACCACGGTCGTGCTCACCAACGCGGCGGGAGGGGTTCGCCCGGGGATGCGCGTCGGCCAACCCGTGCTCATCGCCGACCACATCAATCTCACAGGCCGGTCACCGCTCGCCGGCCCTGCGGCTCCCGCAGAGCTCGGTCTGCCCCGATTCGTCGACCTCACGCATGCCTATTCTCCTCGGTTGCGAGCCCTGGCTCGAGCGACGGATCCGTCGCTCGAGGAGGGCGTCTACGCGGGGCTGCCCGGTCCCCACTACGAGACCCCGGCGGAGATCAGGATGCTGCAGGTGATCGGGGCGGACCTCGTGGGCATGTCGACGGTCCACGAGGTGATCGCTGCTCGCCACCTGGGCGCCGAGGTGCTCGGCCTGTCGCTCGTCACGAACCCTGCGGCAGGACTGGGCGGCGACGATCTCGACCACAAGGAGGTCCTCCACGCGGGGGCTGCCGCCGCTGAGGCGATGGGGGATCTGCTCGCCAAGGTGATCGCCCAGCTGTGACCGATCCGATCGCCGATGCGGCCCTCCTCGAGGAGGCGATGCGCTGGCGAGACGAGGACCCAGACCCCGTCACGCGTGCGGAGGTCAGCGCGCTGCTCGACGATGGCGACCTCGCGGGGCTGCGCGACCGCTTCGCCACGCGCCTGCAGTTCGGCACGGCCGGCCTGCGTGGCGCGCTCGGCGCCGGACCGAACCGCATGAACCGGGCGCTGGTTCGACGGGCCACGGCCGGCGTGGCCGCCTGGCTGAGCGCCCAGCACCACTCGGGCGCGGTCGTGATCGGTCGGGACGCCCGCCATGGCAGCGCTGACTTCGCCGCAGATGCTGCGGCCGTGCTCGCGGGCGCGGGCTTCGACGTGCTCGTCTTGCCTCGACCTCTGCCGACGCCGGTCACCGCCTTCGCCGTTCGTCACCTCGGCGCGGTGGCCGGGATCATGATCACGGCCAGCCACAACCCGCCCGCCGACAACGGCTACAAGCTGTACCTCGGAGATGGCGCGCAGATCGTGCCCCCGGTCGACACGGAGATCTCGGCGCACATCGACGCCATCGGGCCGTTGTCGTCGGTGCCGCTCGGGGATGCCGCGATCCAGCCGCTCGGCGAGGAGGTGCTCGATGCCTATCTCCGAGGTGCGGCCGCCATGGTCGACACCTCGGTCACGTCGACCTCCGCGCTGTCGAGCGTGTACACCGCGATGCATGGCGTGGGCGCCGAGACGCTTCGGGCTGCGTTCGCCGCGTGTGGGTTCCCGGCGCCCCAGGAGGTGGTCGAGCAGGTCGAACCCGACCCTGATTTCCCGACGGTCACGTTCCCGAACCCCGAGGAGCCCGGGGCGCTCGACCTCGCGCTCGACCTCGCTCGAGCGGCCGACGTCGACCTCGTCATCGCCAACGACCCCGACGCTGATCGGCTCGCCATCGCCGTGCCTGATCCGGAGGGCGACGGCGGGTGGCGCGCGCTCACCGGTGACGAGCTCGGGTCGCTCTTGGCTGATCACCTCCTGCGCACGCGGCCGCACGGACCCGACGATGTGCTGGTCACCACGGTCGTGTCGTCTCGCCTCCTGGCTGCCCTCGCTGACGCGGCGGGCGTGGCGAGCGCGGAGGCGCTCACCGGGTTCAAGTGGGTGGTGCGGGCGCCGGAGCCGGGGCAGCGCTTCCTGTTCGGCTACGAGGAGGCGCTCGGCTACAGCGTGGGCACCCTCGTCCGAGACAAGGACGGCATCACCGCCGCCCTCGTCGCGGCTGAGCTCGCAACGGTCTTGAAGGCGAACGGCCAGACGATGCTCGACCGTCTGGCGGAGATCTTCCAGGCCCACGGGGCGCACGTCACGCGCCAGCGTGCCCTGCGACTCGACGGTGCGGACTGGCTCGACCGTGTGACGGCGGCGATGGCCGCCGTGCGGGCCGATCCTCCGGCGGTCGTCGCGGGGCGCCGGGTGACCTCGGTCGAGGACCTGTTGGCGGGTCGTCGACTGCCCGCCTCCGACGTCCTCATCTTCACGCTCGACGGGGCGCGCCTGGTGATCCGACCCAGCGGGACCGAGGCAAAGGTGAAGTGCTACGCAGAGGCGGTGGAGCGAGTCCCGACCGGCGGTGACGTGTGGGCCGCTCGTGCACGCGCGTCGGTCAGCGTCGACGAGGTGCTGGAGGCGGGCGCCGCCCTGCTCGCGGCGAACGGCCTCTGACGCATCCGCCCCACGGGTGTGCTTTGGCCGGAGGCGAGCCGGCTTTGCCGGTCGCCGGGAGGCACGTGCGGAGGCAGGAGCGAAGCGACGCCCGGAGCACGAGTGTGACTCAGTGCGTCAAGCGGTGCCGAACAGCCGATCGCCGGCGTCGCCGAGGCCCGGCACGATGTAGGCGTGCTCGTTGAGGCGCTCGTCGATCGATGCGGTGACGACGTGCGCCACCAGGCCGGTCGCTTCGATGTGGGCGATCCCCTCGGGCGCGGCGAGCACGCACACGGCCGTCAACGGTCCCGCCCCGCGCTCGGTGAGCGTGCGGCAGCTGTGCTCGAGGGAGCCGCCGGTGGCGAGCATCGGGTCGAGCACCAGCACGGGCCGACCTTCGAGGCGGTCGGGCACCGAGTTCATGTATGACTCCGGCAGGTAGGTCTCCTCGTTGCGCGCCAGCCCGATGAACCCCGTGTCGGTCTCGGGCAGGTGACGGAGCACGCCCCCGAGCATCCCCAGACCAGCGCGCAGCACTGGCACCACGAGCGGGGGCCGGAGCAACCGCGTCCCCTTGGTGAGCGCGAGGGGTGTGCGCACGTCGAAGCGCTCCACCGCCGCATCGCGCGTCGCTTCGTAGACGAGGATCGCCGAGAGGTCGTCCATGGCTAGGCGGAACCCGGCTCGATCGGTCGACTCGTCGCGCAACCGGGTGAGCAGCTGGGCGGCGAGCGGATGGTCGACGACGGTGACCTGCATGGGTGCATGATGGCAGCCGATGGACCGTGCCACGCTCGCCGCCATGATCGACCACACCCTGCTGAAGCCGGAGGCCACGGCGGAGGAGGTGATCGCGCTCTGCGAAGAGGCCACCGATCTCGGTGTCGCGGCCGTCTGCGTCTCTCCGTCGATGCTCCCGATCACGGAGGGGCTCGGTGTCGGCATCGACATCTGTGCCGTGATCGGCTTCCCCAGCGGTGCCCACCAGCCGGCCGTGAAGGCCCACGAGGCCGAGGTGGCCATCGACGCCGGGGCGACCGAGGTCGACATGGTGATCAACCTGGGCCTCGCGGTCGCCGGCGAGTGGGACGCCGTGTGCGACGACATCGGCGCCGTCCGGGCCTCGACGCCCGAGTCAGTGCTCTTGAAGGTCATCATCGAGTCAGCGGTGCTCTCCGACGACGAGATCGTGGCCGCGTGCGTCGCCGCCGAGCGCGCCGGTGCGGACTACGTGAAGACCTCCACAGGCTTCCACCCACGAGGGGGCGCCTCGGAGGCCGCGGTGCGACTGATGGCGGCCACCGTGGACGGGAGGCTCGGCGTCAAGGCCAGCGGTGGCATCCGTGACGCGGTCACCGCGTGCGCGATGGTCGAGGCGGGAGCCACCCGTCTCGGCTGCAGCGCCACGCGGGCGATCCTCGACGGGCTCTGAGCCTCGGTCAGAGGTGGCTCGCCCGCAGGGCGGCGTAGCCGGGCTTGATCTGTTCGTTGATGATGCGCAGGCGCTGATCGAACGGCCAGAACGAGCTCTTCATCGCGTTGAGCGTGAACCACTCGATGTCGTCCCAGCCATAGCCGAACGCCTCGACGAGGTCGGCGAACTCGGAGCTGAGCGACACCGCGCTCATGAGCCGGTTGTCCGTGTTCACGCTGACGCGGAACCGGAGCCGAGCGAGGATCCCGATCGGGTGTTCAGCGATCGAGGCTGACACACCGGTGTTCACGTTCGAGGTCGGGCACATCTCGAGTGGCACGCGTCGATCACGGATGAAGCTGGCGAGCCGACCGAGGGTGGCACGCCCGTTGGCGTCGATGGAGATGTCGTCCATGATGCGGACGCCGTGGCCGAGGCGCTCGGCACCGCAGAGCTGCACCGCTTCCCAGATCGACGGCAGGCCGAACGCCTCACCAGCGTGGATGGTGATGTGGAAGTTCTCCGCGGCGACGTACTGGAACGCGTCGAGGTGTCGAGTGGGCGGGTTGCCTGCCTCGCTGCCGGCGATGTCGAAGCCGACGACGCCGCCGTCACGATGTCGTACGGCCAGCTCGGCGATCTCCCGGGAGTGGGCGGCGTGGCGCATCGCGGTGACCAGCGTGCCGATCGTGAGCGGCGTGCCCGCACACCCGAGGCGGAACCCCTCCAGCACCGCCTCGACCACCTCGTCGAGACCAAGTCCTCCTTCGAGGTGCAGCTCGGGCGCGAAGCGAACCTCGGCGTACACGACCCCGTCCGCGGCGAGATCCTGCGCGCACTCGGCGGCCACCCGGATGAGCGCGTCCTTGGTCTGCATCACCGCGACGGTGTGGGCGAAGGTCTCCAGGTAGAGCACGAGATCCTGACGGGCAGCGCCCGTGCTGAACCACGCGCCCAGCTCGGTCTCGTCGACCGTGGGCAGCCCCGTGTAGCCGACGTCCCGCGCGAGCTCGATCACCGTCGCCGGACGCAAGCCGCCATCGAGATGGTCGTGGAGCAGCACCTTCGGGGCCCGCCGGATCTGGTCCAGGGTGGGAGCGTGCCGCATCCGGTCCACGGTATCGCTAGAGCTGTGTGCGGCCTCGAGCGATCACGGCTTGGCGGCTGGCCTCCAGAGCGTCCGGGTCCAGGCCCTTGCCCTGCCAGCGGCCGGCCACCTCGTTCTCCAGCTCCCACGCCCCGGCGCCGTCGCGGAGCGCGCCCTCGTCGTACGTGTCGAGCATCTGGCGCACCGCGGCTCGATCGATGGTGGCGATGTCGCTCGCCAGCTTGCGGGCGAACGGCAGCAGCTCGGCGTGGGGGACGACGTGGTTGACGAGCCCCCAGGCCAGCGCGGTCCGGGCATCGATGAAGTTGCCCGTGGTGGACATCTCCTTGGCCCTGCGGATCCCGATGGCCTCCGGGAGCAGCACCGTGAGGCCCCAGCCGGGCATGATCCCGACGCGCGCGTGCGTGTCCGCGAACCGGGCCTGCTCCGAGGCGACGAGGTAGTCGCACGCCAACGCCAGCTCGAATCCGCCCGTGATGGCGACGCCGTTGACCGCCCCGATCACCGGCGTGGCCATCTCCGGGAACGGGCCACGCTGCCGACGGCCGGAGCCGCCCGCCGCACCGGTCTCGGCCAGGGCAGTGCCCCCGCTGGCGAGCTCCTTCAGATCGAGTCCCGCGCAGAACGCCGGGTCGGTTCCAGTGAGCACGATCGCGGCGACGTCGTCGCGCTCGTCGAGCGCGAGGAGCGCGGCTGGCAAGGCCTTGCGGAGCTCTCGGTTCAGCGCGTTGCGGGCCTCGGGCCGGTTGAGCGTGATGGTGGCGACGGCATCGTCCACCTCCACGAGCACGACGTCAGACATGGTCACCCTTCTTCGTCAGCGGGCAGGAAGTTGAGCTTGAGGTCACCGAGGCGCACGAGCGTGCCCGCGATCCAGCCGCCCATCGCGGAGAAGTGGTCGTCGAGGATGCTGCCGTCGGCCAGTGTGGCCTCGTCGAGCTCGTAGCTCCCCTCATAGGACACCTCGAGGGCCCAGTCCTCGGCTTCGAGCTCGTTGTTGAAGCTGATCTCCACGGTGGGCGCGGACCGCTCGAGGCGCTCCGCGCCGATGGGCGGACTGGTGGCCGGGAGCACCGCGAGCACGGGCTTCACGTCGGGCATCGACGCCAGCCGCTGGATCCGCATGACGATCTCGATCTCGATGCGGGGGGCTTCGGTGGAGGGCTCACCGATGTACCACGAGCGGTACGCGCTCTGGGCCCAGGTGGGCCAGTCGAGGGTGATGTCCGCCTGCACGCGCGGCGGGAGGCCCTCGCCGGGCAACCCGTAGGAGGTCTCCCAGGTGGTGTCGCCGAGCAGCACATCCACCTGGAACCGCTCCTCGAAGGCCTGACGCTCGAGGAAGGCCTTCTCGAAGGTGTCTCGTAGGGCACCGATCGCATCGGTGAAGACGTGGTCCAGCATGGGTGGTCGACGCTATCGGAGGCTCGGCTCGGGGGACATGAGCGCGGTGGCCACGGACATGCCGACCTCGCGGTGGCGCAGTGTGGCGATGCGCCGACCATCCTGCACCGCATCCTTGGCCGTACCGAGGTGCGCCCCCAGCAGCGCGGCAGCCGCATCGAGGTCGGCGACGGTGATGGCGAGGCCGAAGAAGCCGGGATCGCCATCACCAGGTTCCGTTCCACCGACGAGCTCGAGGATGACCTCGCCGAGACGGAAGAACACCTGGCGCATCGGCGCGCCGTAGGAGTCGGTCTCCCGCTCGCCTCGCGGCTCGACGCCGATGGTGGCCAGGGCCTGCGTGGTGCGCGGGAGGTCGGGCGAGAGCAGCACCACGTGGTCGATCTGGGTGGCGCCGTTCGGGTGGTCGGCGGGATCGGCCGGCGCTGCGACTGAGGTGGTGGTGGGCAGACCGTCGAGCCGTCCATCGGCGAGCCGGGACGCGGGTGCGCCCCGGAGCGACCACCCGAGGATCCGCTTGCCTCCGCCGCGCCCGACGAGCCGGACGCGCACCGTCCCGATCCTGCACGTGCCGTCGTCGTCGACGGCGAAGCCGGCGGCAGCCCAGGCCTCGGGGGGATCGCCCACCAGGATCTCGTCGATCGTCACAGCCATGGTTCGGGACCCTATCGACTGGCTGCCTAGGCTTCGTCCGTGCTGGACGTCGTCGTGGTCGGAGCAGGCCCCAACGGGCTCGCGGCTGCGCTCACGTGCGCCGAGGCGGGAAGGAGCGTGCTCGTCCTCGAGGCCAAGGACACGATCGGGGGCGGCTGCCGCACCGCCGAGCTCACGTTGCCAGGATTCGCCCACGACATCTGCTCGGCCATCCATCCACTCGCGGCAGTGTCGCCGTTCTTCGCCAGCGCTGATCTGCACCGCCATGGGCTCGAGCTGCTGCACGCGCCCGTCGCGCTGGCCCACCCGCTCGACGGGGGCCGCGCTGGTGTGCTCCACCGCTCGCTACCGGACACGATCGCTGCGATGGGCGCCGACGGGCGAGCATGGGACGGGCACATCGGGTGGGCGGTGCGGCGGTGGGATGCGCTCGCTCCCGCGCTGCTCGGTCCCGTCGTGCGTGTTCCGCGGCACCCGATCACCATGCTGGGGTTCGGTGCACGAGGCCTCCTGCCCGCCACGGTGGCGGGACGCGCCTTCACCACCGACGAGGCCCGCGGCATCTTCGGCGGCGCCGCCGCTCACGCGTTCCTCCCCTTGAGCCACGTGCTCACGACCGCGATGGGCATGATGCTGCTCGCGTCGGGCCACGTGGCGGGGTGGCCGGTGGCCAAGGGGGGCTCACAGGCCATCGTCGACGCGATGGCGTCCCGGCTCACGGAGCTGGGCGGCACCATCGAGACCGGCCGGCCCGTGCGCACGCTCGATGACGTGCCCCCGTCGAAGGCCGTGCTGTTCGACGTCACCTCGCGCCAGCTGCTCGACATCTGTGGCGACGCGCTTCCGTCGGGCTATCGCAACCGGCTCGGTCGGTTCCGATACGGACCGGGGGTGTTCAAGGTCGACTACGCCCTCGCTGAGCCGGTGCCCTGGGCGAACGCTGACTGCCGCCGCGCTGGTTCGCTCCACTTGGGCGCGACGCTGCCAGAGGTGGCTGCGGCGGAGGCCGAGGTGGCAGCGGGCCGGCACCCGGATCGGCCGTTCGTGCTCGTCGGCCAGCAGAGCCTCGCGGATGCTTCGCGTGCACCTGCCGGGCAGCACACCCTGTGGACCTACTGCCACGTGCCCAACGGCTCCACCGTCGACATGACCGATGCCATCGAGCGACAGATCGAGCGCTTCGCTCCCGGCTTCCGTGACGTCGTGCTCGCCCGCCACGTTGCGGACAACGCGTGGTACGAGGCGCACAACGCGAACCTCATCGGTGGCGACATCAACGGCGGCTCGTTCGCGGGCGCCCAGCAGGTCCTGCGTCCCCGGCCGGGGGTGCACCCCTATCGCACGGGGAACCAGCGCCTCTATCTCTGCTCGTCGTCGACACCGCCGGGCGGCGGGGTGCACGGCATGTGCGGCATGCACGCTGCGCGGGCGGCGCTCGAGCACGCGCTGCGCTGAGGGTCGGCCACGCGATCGCGAACCACGCGAGCGAGACGCCCTAGTCTCGCTCCTGTGACCATCACCGTCGTGCTGGCCGAGGACAACACGCTGCTGCGCGAGGGCATCGCCCAGCTCCTCGAGCGCGCACCCGGCATCGAGCTCATCGGTGTGGCCGCCGACCGCCCCGAGCTCGAGGCGCTCGTGGCCAAGACGTCGCCGGACGTGGTGGTCACCGACATCCGGATGCCTCCCACCGGTACCGACGAGGGCATCCAGATCGCGGCGCAGCTCCGCCTCGAGCGCCCCGAGGTGGGGGTGGTCGTGCTGAGCCAGTACGCGGACCCGGCGTATGCGCTGGCCCTGCTCGACGGCGGCTCCGAAGGGCGCGCCTATCTGCTCAAGGAGCGGGTGAGCGAGGTCGACGACCTCCTTGCCGCGATCCGCGAGGTGGCCTGCGGCGGATCGGTGATCGACTCGAAGGTCGTCGAGTCGCTCGTGTCGAGCAAGCGCCCCGACCACTCCGATCTCGCTCGCCTCACGCCCCGCGAGCGGGAGATCCTGAGCGAGATGGCCCAGGGCAAGAGCAACGCGGCGATCGCCGCCGCGCTCGTGCTGTCCACGCGAGCGGTCGAGAAGCACACCAACTCGATCTTCTCGAAGCTCGGGCTCTCGGAGGAGATGGAGATGAACCGTCGCGTCAAGGCGGTCCTGCTCTACTTGGCGGACGCTCCTGGAGGGGGAGGGTAGCCACACCCCCCGTAGGCAGGGCCCCACCCTGGGAGACGGGTCCGTGGTCGATGAAGATGGTGTTGACATGGATGACGACGGCCGATCGGTGCCCGTCCTGATCGTGGACGATCAGGTGCCCTTTCGTCTCGCGGCGCGGGCCGTGCTCCGACGAGCCCCGGGCTTCGAGCTGGTGGGCGAGGCGTCAGATGGGCTCGAAGCGGTGGCGCGGGTGGCGGAGCTCGGTCCGGCACTGGTCCTCATGGACATCAACATGCCGAACATGAACGGCATCGACGCCACCCGGGAGATCCTGGCTGTCGCTCCCCAGACAACGGTCTTCCTCTGCTCCACCTACCAGCGCTCCGACCTGCCGCCCGAGGCGACGACCTCCGGTGCGGCGGCCTACGTCAACAAGGAGGAGCTGACCCCCGACCTGATCCGTCAGCTCTGGGACGAGCGCCCGTCGAGCTGAGGAGCGCTATTCAGCTCTGAGCAGGCGCGAGGGGGACACGCGGCCGGTGCTGAGGGCTGGGATCACCGCCGCGAGCACCGCGACGAGGATTGCGCCAACGGCCACGGCGACGATGAGGGTCGAGGGCGCGATCGGATCCGTGGCCACGAACGCCCCCTCGGCGGTGAGGCGCCACGCGAGGGCGCCAGCGGCCAGACCGACCGGTATACCGACGATCACCCCGACCGAGGCCAGCGTGGCCGCCATGATCAGCACCGCAGAGCGGGTCTGTCTGCGGGTGAAGCCGAAGGCGCGCAGCATCGCCAGGTCGTCGCGGCGGCGGCGTACGAGCATGAACACCGCGTTGGCCGATGCAAAGAGCGCGATCAGGCCCACGGCACCCGCCACGCCCGCGGGCAGACGCCCGAGCTGTCGCAGGTTGTCGATCTCCGGCGGGAGCGGGTTGGGACCAGCTTCGAAGCGCTCCGCCAGCGTCTCGGTCAGCGCGTCCGCGTCGCTCCCCGGCCGTGCCGTCACTGCGGCCGACGAGAACGGGTCGGCCGAGCCGGCTCGCGCCAGCCCCGCACGGGTCAGGAGAGCGTTGCTGCCGAGCTCCTCGGCGTTGAACGGAGGGATCACGCCGACCCCGACCACCGCCAGCGGTGTCGTCGACGCCGCTGAGCTCCCTGCCCTCACCGTGTCGCCGACGCGTGCGTCGAGGTCGCGGGCGAGGCGCAGACCGAGCGCGACCTCGTCGGGCGTACGAGGGAGCCGTCCCTCGTTGAGCTGGATCGCGAGGTGGCCACGCCGGTTGTCGAGGGAGTAGCCGGGCACCGAACGCCCGTCGAGCTCCACGGGCGCGCTTCGTGTGACGACGACGGTCCCCGCATCGGGCAGCTGGAGGACCTCATCGACGTTGTCGTCATCGACGTCGGACACCAGGACGTCGAACGGCACTCCTGATCGCATCGGCGAGGTCGTCAAGCGGTCCAGGCTCGCGATGAACACGAGTCCCGCCACGACACCCGCAACGCCAATCGCCCCGCCGGCCATCGCTGACCGCACGGGGATCGCGCGAGGGCCGCGCCCGGGTTCGAGGGCGAACCGCAGACCGGTGACGCCGGCGATCGAGCTGCCAAACCTCGACGCCTGGCTGACGAACCAGCTCGCACGGGGCGTCCGCTCCGACGGGCGTCGGCCAGCCAGGACGCTGGTCGCCGCCGTGAGGAGCAGCACGACTGCGGCGGCTGCGATGACGCCGGCCATCACGAGGGAGACGTTCGTGGCGCTGCCCGGTCGTGGTTCGTAGTTGCGGATCGCGCCCAGCGGCTCGATCCTGCTTGCCCACACCCCCGCACTTGCGGTGACGCCGGCGGCGATCGCCGCCGGGAGGCTCGCGGCCGTGAGTCGGGCGGCGAGTCGCTGGAGCGAGCTCAGCCCGAGCGCCGCCTCGACGGCCGCCGAGGCCCGTCCCGCAGCTTGGTGCCGATGGAGGGCCTGCGCCACGGCCACCGCCCCGGCCCCGGCGATCGCGATGGCGACACTGAGCAGGGCGCGCCTGAGGAGGTCGGCCGTGTGGTCGATGCCCTCGGAGGCGGTGCTCGTGATCGTGAGATCGCTGGCCGCGAACTCCGACGCCTCGTCGGGCAGGGGTTGCGCGACGATCAGATCGTCCACCGCATCCGTGAACGAGGAGGTGCTTCTCACACCGTCCACGAGGCGGATGAACCAGAGCGACCCGGGCTCGAAGGCAGCTGCGTGCTCGCGCAGGGCATCGGGGGCGGCAAACGTCGGTGGCATCGTTGCCGAGCCGCCCGGGAGCCGGACCACGCCCACGACCCGAAGGACCAGGCTCGGCCCGTGAGGCTCGCCCCCTGCGAACCCGGTGTCGAAGCTGAAGTAGTCCGCCTTCGTGAGGAAGCGAGCGGGCAGGTCGGTGCCGACGGTCACCCCGGTCTCCCGCTGAAAGTCGTCCCGGAGCACGATCTCCACGATGTCGCCGCCCGTCGAGGCGGGCAGCCGGCCCTCCACGAGCACTGGCTGCAGCATCTCCGATTGCCCGTCCGGACCGGCGGCGACGCCGAGGAACGTGAAGGTGCCCTCGAGCTGGGCCACGCCGAATCGACCTGTCCAGCGCTCAGCCACCGACGGCAGGTCCACGATCTCCGTGGCGAGGTCATCGACCAACGCAAACCCGTGGGCGTCACCGATGCGGGCCGCGGCCTCGAGGCGGGGGTAGGCCGTCTCCGTCCGGCGCGCCACTGCCAGTGCGCCAACGGCACCGCTGCCCGCGAGGCCCGTCAGCAACCCGATGACCACGAGGTTCCGCCAGGCTCGGCGAAGCTCTGCACGCGCCAACATCCGGATGGTGGATTGACTCATCCGAGCGGGATCTCGCCGACAACGGTGGTGCCAGACCCGGGCGTGGACCGCCAGTCGACCACACCGCCGATGGCGCCGACGCGGTCGCTCATGTTCATGTAGCCGTGGCCCGCCTTGGCCGTCGCGGCGTCGAATCCAGGCCCGTCGTCGGACACCTCGAAGTGGAGCAGGCCGTCGGTCTCCCGCACGCAGATCCGCAGCTCGGCGCCGCGGGCGTGCTTGCCCGCGTTCTGCATCGCCTCCAAGCAGCAGAAGTACACCGCCGCCTCGACCTCGCTCGAGTAACGACTGAGCCCATCGGCCTCCACTGCGGTCGACAGCGGGCTGCGGTTGGCAGCCGCTCGGAGCGCTTCGGGCAGACCGCTGTCCATGAGCAGCGGGGGATAGATGCCGTGGGCCAGGTTCCGCAGCTCCTGGATCGTGTCCTTCACGGAGTCCGCGAGGGCGTCGAGCATCTCGGCCGCGCCATCAGGATCGTCCGAGAGCATGTCCTTGGTGAGCCTCAGGTTCACCGCGAGGGCGACGAGGTGCTGCTGTGCACCGTCGTGCAGGTTGCGCTCGATCTTGCGTCGTTCAGCGTCGCCGGTGGCCACGATGCGCGCACGAGAGGCTTGCAGGTCTTCGTTGGCTCGCTGCAGGTTGACGAGGCTCTCTTGGAGCGCAGAGTCGAGCTGGACGTTGTGCAAGGCCAGACCAACCTGGCGGGCGAGCTCGGTGAGGACGCGGTCGTCCTCCTCTGTGAACTGGTCGCCGTCCGCGGCCCGTTCGATCACCAGGAGCCCCAGAAGGGTGCCGCTGTGGACAGCAGGTGCGACGCGCAGCTGCGGGTTGGCGCGTCCGGCGAGCAGCGACGGCAGCCAGACCTCCAACCAGGCGTTGCCTGTGACGCCAGCTCGAGCCACCACAGGCTGCTCCTTGGGGCCGAGCAGCAGAGGTGGCGCGGTGCGATCCGGGACGGACACCGCGAGCTCGAGTCGGTCGGGTGTGCCGGTCCAGATCTCGGCACGGCGCAGCACGAGCACCTTGCGCAACGACTCGGCCAGCTGCAGGAGCAGCTCGTCCATCGGGATCGAGCGGCTGAGCCGGCTCCCCCAGGTTCGCAGCACCTCGTCGGGCGGGTGGCGCTCGCCGTAGACCAGTCGGTTGGCCGTCTCGGCCAGGCGCTCCCGAGCGGGCACGTAGGCCACCGAGGACACCGCCGCGGCCACCATCGACAGCACGAGCAGCGTCCGCTCGGTGTCGGCCGGAGCGCGCCCCAGCCCGATCACGATCACCAGGTACACGAGCACCACCACGGCGGTGAGGCCGGTCGCGGACACGGTGTGCACGAGCAGCCGGTCGACGTTGCGGGAGATCTTGGGGCTCGTTCCGGCCGCCAGCGCCAAGGGGACGAGCGCGGTGGCGCCCGCCGCGATCGCTCCGGCATGAGCGGGCCAGTCGACGAGGACCCGCAGCGCAGCGACGACGAGGGCGACCTCGACGATGATCGCGGTGGCACACCCGATGAGCTGCAGTCGCTGCCGCGAGACTCCGTAGGAGGTCCGGTACCGCTGGTGGGCCACCGGCGCGCCGATCGCCAGCGCGGCGACGGCGGCCCCTGCGATCCCGACGACCGCCGGCACGCGGTCACTGCCGCCGAGCACGAGCCCGGTGCCAGCCGCGACCGCGTAGCCGACGATCACCAGGTTGCGATGCGCGGGACGGGTGAGTCGTCCGTCAGGGATCACGCACTCGAGGTGCAGTGCGAACGCGGGCACGGCGCAGGCAGCGATGGCGTGCACGAGCGCCAGGTCCGCTGATGCTGCTGTGGCCGCACAGACCCCACCGGTAGCAGCGGCTGCCGCCACGATGAGCCCAAGCCGAGACGCACCGCGGAGGGCGAGTGTTGTGGCTGCCACCGCCCAGAGGGCCACGAGCGCAGCGCGAACCCACGACCCGGCCACCACCGAGCCATCAGCGACGCTCGCGGTGGCCAGCCCCAGCGCCGCGGCGGCGCCAAGCAGCGCCATCGGACGGGTGGACCCCGCGGGTGCCGCTGCATCCAGCGGGTTGGTGATGGCCGTCGGCATCGCGGTCACAGTTGCTCCGTCGTAGGTGGTGTGAAGGTGGTGGTGCGGACCATCACTCGGTCCGCAAGGTCAGCGCTGCTGGGACGCGTCCCGCGGCCTGCCGGCTGACGGTGGCGACGATCTGGGCGAGAACCAGCGAGGCGAGCGGGACGAGCAGCGCCGCGAAGAGCGGGATGTCGGGGGCGAAGGGGAGCGACTGGCTGGTGGCGACGGCGCGCCACACCATGCGACCGGCGACGACACCGAGCGCGCTCCCCAGCAGCGCGCCCCCGAGGGTCAGCGCCACCACCAGGGCCATCACCGAGGAGCGCAGCTGGCGACTCGTCATGCCGAGCACTCGCAGCACGGCGAGGTCTGCCCGTCGTCGACGAACGGTTGTGGCGGTCGCGAAGCTGACCGCAGCCGCCGCGAGGACCGCGAGGAACGCGCCGAGGTAGCGGGGCAGGTCCTGCACCGCGGCCAGTCGCTCCACCTCACCCGGAGGGATCGGGAGCGAGACGGCGACGCCCTCGGAAGCGTCGGAGTACCGTTCGACGATCGCGGCAGGGTCCACGCCGTCGCGCAGGGTGAGCCCGATCGCCCGCGAGCACGAGTCCCCGTCGTCACAACGGTGGTCCACGCCGAGACCCTCCGAAGCAGCGGCGCCGAAGTAAGCGCCCGTGGCGCTCGAGCCGCCGTCTTCGGGCACGGGGAGCGTCACAACGCCCGTGACGAGCATCGGTCGTGGGTCGCCCGCAACGGACACCTCCACGGTGTCCCCGATGTGGGCATCGACGCGGCGGAGGGTGTCCCGGCCGAGCGCGACCTCGTCGGCAGCGAGGGGCTCGCTTCCGCGCACCACGATCGGCTCGAGGTGGCCCACGACGTCGCGGGTCGCGGTGGCAAACTCGGGCAACCCGTTGATCGTGACGGCGAGCTGGCTGGTCACCGCACCCACCGCAACGAGGTCGTCGTCGGCCAGGAGCTCCGCTGGGATGGCCCGCCTACCGAGGTCGGCCTGATCGGCTCCCTCGATCACGGCATCCCAGCCCCAGCCGTACAGGCGGTGGTCGTTCTCCAGGCGCTCGATGCTCGCACCGAACACGACGGCGGCCAGGACGCCGAGCACCCCGAGGGTGGTGCCTGCCACTGCTGCGCGGACTGGTTTGCCGGGGGTGCCGACAGCCAGTGACAGGCCGCTGACGAGCTCGGAGGGGAGCCCCGCCCCGGTTGCCATCCGAGAAGCCTGACTGAGTCGCACCGGCGCGTCTACGGCGCCGACGCTTCGTCGCACGCTCCACGCGCCGAGGGCGCTCACCACTGCCGCGCCGGCGAGCAGCGCGACAGCGCCGCCACCTGCCAGGACCCGTCCGTCGAGGTGGAACCCGGGGTTGGGCTCGGCGCGGCGTGCCAACCCGATGGGGAAGAGGGGAGACGCGATCGCGGCCACCGCGATGCCGAGGGGCACGCCAGCGACCACCGCCAGGAGGCTGGGCGTGGTCACACGCTGCCAGCGAGCGCGACGGCTCAGCCCGAGCGCCGCAAGGGTTCGGTCATCGCCACCGGCGGCTTGCTGCTCTCGCGCGAACGCAGTACCGAGCACAGCCGTGCCGGCGAGGGCTGCGATGCCGGCAAACACGAGCAGCGCGGTGGCGATGGTCCGCATGGTGGGGTTGGTCTGGCTCTCGAAGACGTCGGCGGAGAAGCCGGTGTCGAGCTCGACGTCGAGCTGTCGCGTCGCCTCGCCAAGCTCCTCGACCGTGCGCCCGGGAGCGAGGACGACGAAGGTTCCCTCAGCGAGGGAGCCGATCGCATCGCGGTCGTGGTGGTCACGGAAGGAGGGCGACAGGAAGGTGAGCGTGATGTCGGACTGCCGAGCGCCGATGTCGCCCGGGTCGCGCACGATCCCGACGACCTCGAAGTCGAGGCTGGGACCGTCAGGCTCGGCGTCGCCGCCCCGGTTGACGGCGTCCGCCGCGTCAGGCGTGAAGCTGCTCATCGGCAAGAGGTCGCCTTCGTCGACACCGAGGCGGTCGGCCGTGCGTTCGCTCAGGGCCACCTCGAGCGGTGCCTCGCGGCCGGGCAGACGTCCGCGGACAACCGGGAGCCGCAGGTAGTCATAGGGGATTCGTCCGCCAGCCGATGCCACCATGGGGTAGAAGGCGTCGCCGCTGGCGGCCGGGAAGATCGCCGGGAGCTCCATCGGCAATGTGGCCTCCACGACCTCGAGGTCCCCGATCTCGGCAAGGGCGGCGGGGTCGCCAAAGGCAACCGCGTCCGGCGCCCGCAGCGCGTCGGTGTAGCGGTCGAATGCGGTGCGGGAACGGCGGGATCCGGCGACCGACGACAGCACCACGCCCAACACCAGAGCGACGAGCACGGTGAGCAGGGCCACGCTTCGCCAGCGGCGCCGCAGCTCGATGCGCGTCAGGTAGGCGACCATGGCTGGGTGGGTCCCCCCTCCCTCGATCAGGCGCTCGGGAGGGGAGCGCCGTCACCCGCGTCGATCACCTTGCCGTCCTTCATGCGGGCGATGCGCTGGGCGGCGGCGGCGACGTCGTCGTCGTGGGTGACCATCAGGATCGTCTGGCCGCCCTGGTGGAGTCGACGGAACAGCTCGATCACCTCTTGGCCACCCTCGGAGTCGAGGGCGCCGGTGGGCTCGTCGGCCAGGAGGAGGGTGGGCTCGTTGGCCAGGGCCCGTGCGATGGCGAGGCGCTGACGCTGCCCGCCGGAGAGCGACCCGGGCGCGGCCTTCGCCTTGTCAGGCAGGCCGAGGAGATCGAGGAGGTCACGCGCGCGAGTCTCCGCGGGCTTGCGCTTCAGCCCCGCCACCATCGCCGGGAGGGCGACGTTCTCGAGCACGGTCATGCCCTCGAGCAGGTTGAAGAACTGGAAGACGATGCCGATGTGCTTGCGGCGCATGCGGGCGAGCTCGTCTTCGGTCTTGCCGGTGACCTCCTCGTCGGCCAGGACGATCGTGCCCTCGTCGGCCTGGTCGAGGCCCGCCACGAGGTTGAGCAGCGTGGACTTGCCGCAGCCCGACGGGCCCATGATCGCGACGAACTCGCCGTGCGTCATGGAGAAGTCGGTGCCGCGCAGTGCCCGCACGGGAGCGTTCTCGGCCTCGAAGGTGCGGCGCACGCCGCGCACGTCGAGCACGAGCCCCTGCGGGGCTCGGGACGGGTCCGTCAACGGGATGGATTCGGTTGTGGTCATTCGTGGCTCCAGCTCTCTCGTTCGATTCGATAGGTGATCACCGGTGTCGCTCGTCCCTTGACGAGCTCGGGTGGTTGCAGTGCGGCCTCGGGACGTTCGGTGAGGCCTTCCCAGGTGGCTTCGCTGAGGATCGTCTGTCCTCCCGGTCGGGCCATCTCCTGCAGTCGTTGTGCCAGGTTCACGGTGTCCCCCACGAGCGTGTACTCCAGGCGCTCCTCGGAGCCGAGCAGTGCGGCGGCTGCCTTTCCCGTGGAGAGCCCGATCCCGAGGAGGAACTCCTCACGGGTCGTACCCTCCCATGTCTGGTTCAGGTCGTGCTGGGACCGATGCATCGCCAGCGCCGCGGCAAGGGCGCGATCGGCGTGGTCAGGCTGCGGGAACGGGGCGCCGAACACCGCCATCACCGCATCACCCACGAACTGCATCACCGTGCCACCAGCGCCGATGATCGCCCGGTTCATCGCAGCGCGGTGCTCGTTGAGCTGCGCAGCCAGCTGGGTGGGGGTGACGCGCTCGGCGATCGACGAGTAGCTGCGGATGTCGGACATCAGCACCGTGACCTCGAGCTCCTCGCTCTCACCGATGTGCCGGCCCTCGCTGCGCAGCTTCTCTGCCAAGCCGCCTGGCAGCAGGCGCGAGAGGGTCTCGCCCTGCTCCTCGCGGTCCACGATGGCCTGGTGGAGCATGCGCAGTCGTCGGAGCGCGCTGTCGGCCCCGGTCGAGGCACCCTTGGCGAGCTCGAGGAAGAGGTGCTCGACGGCGTCAGACACGGCCTCGATGGTCGTCTGGCGGGTGACGGCGATCGCCTTCATCGGCTTTCCCTCCGCCACCCAGGTGAGGAGCTCCTGGTCGGCGGCGCTCAGGTCGTCGTCGCCGGACTGCATGGGACGGACGAGGGCGTCGACGATGACCGGGTCGAGCAGCGTGCCGCCGGTGGCGACGGCGCGGATGGCGTCGATGAGCTGATCGCCCTCGGCGAGTCGGTCCTTCAGCAGGTAGGCGTAGCCGGCGGCACCCTCGCTCAGCAGGGACACGGCGTACTCCGGGTCGTCGTACTGGGAGAGGATCACGATGCCTGTACCGGGGTTGCGCTGGCGGATCTCCTTGGCAGCGTCGATTCCCTCGCGCTGGAAGGTCGGCGGCATCCGGATGTCCGACACCACGACCTGCGGTTCGAGGGCCATCGCGGCCGCGATGAGCTCCGGGTGGTCGCTTGCCTCGCCGACGACCTCGACGTCGGCCTCGCGAGCGAGCAGGGCTCGTACACCCGCTCGCACGAGCAAGTTGTCGTCGGCCAGCACCACCGAGATCACGCCGTCACCCATGTCCACCATCAAAGACGCATTCAGGCGGTCTGCGGAAGGGCGGAGCCATGCGAGGGTGTGGGGGTGCCAGCCCCACCCCTGCACGCCGGGCAGCGCCCTTGGGGCGAGGGCTTCATGATCCCAAGATGAGGGCAACAGACGAGGAGGTCGAGTGATGAAGATCGAGTCGAGAGTGGTGGCGGTCTCGTGGATCCCGTCCGAGGCGGTCAAGGGTTCGCTGAAGGCCCCGTTCGAGCTGGGGATCTCCCACTACGACGAGCCGCTACCCGAGGTGCTGGGCGATCTGGAGGAGTGGCGCAAGGCCGACATGTTCCGCGTGGCCAACGACCTGCGGGCGTGGATCGGGGTCGACGACAGCGGGGCGATCACGGGGCACGGGTACGCCGGCGGCCTCGTGGCTGGATCCACAACGATGAAGGTTGGTGCGGCCTCGGCGACGTTCCAGGCGGTGGCCTACCCGGACCTGCAGGCCGACCCGGAGGTCGGCGAGACCTGGGTGCGGTTCCGCCAGACCGTCGGTGGCCGCACGGGGGTGCCCGCTCCTCGCCGCGTGGCCAAGCCGCCGTTCGTGCAGTACCACGCGCCGACCGCTTGGTCGACGCTGTCGCTCACGATCCACACCGACGGGCGCTCCGAGTTTGCGCTCGAGGGTGCGAGCCCCTTTCCCCGGCATTGGGTCTACGGGCCCGACGGGAACCTGGCCGCCAAGTCGGGCTTGACCGACTTCAAGGGCTGGTACCGCAACGCGTTCGGCGACCACAGCCCTTGGGGAGGCGAGGACTCGCCAGCGCTCGTGGCCGAGATCGAGTCCGCCATGGAGCGCCAGCTCTCCCGGGTGATCATGGGCGAGGGCAAGCCCAAGATCCGCAAGCTGAAGGAAGGTGCCACCCTGACGACCCAGGGCGAGGAGGCCGACTCGATCTACCTGCTCCTCGACGGCGTCATTCAGGTGTCGGTCGACGGAAAGGACATCGCCGCGCTCGGTCCGGGCGCCCTGATCGGGGAGCGGGCCGTTCTCGAAGGTGGCCGACGGACGGCGACCCTGACGGCGGCGTCTCCGTGCCGTGTCGCCGAGGCCCGCAAGGTCGAGCTCGACCTCGACAAGCTCGCGGAGGTCAGCGAGGGCCACCGACGTGAGGAGACGACCAGCTCGTGAAGGTGCACGTGCTCGGGGTTCGGGGCTCCACTCCGGCGCCCGGGCACGCCTTCGCGCGCCACGGTGGCAACACGTCCTGCGTGGCCATCGCCCGTGACGGCGAGCCGCCCAGTCTTGTGCTCGACGCCGGCACCGGCCTGCGCGGGCTGGGATCGCTGCTCGGCGAGGCGCCGTTCAACGGGGCCTTGCTGCTCGGCCACCTGCACTGGGACCACACGCAGGGTCTGCCCTTCTCACGCGCCATCGACCACGACGGTGCCACGGTGCGACTGTGCCTGCCCGACCAGGAAGACGGCGATGCGGCCATCGACGTCCTGCGCCGGGCGATGTCACCGCCCCACTTCCCGATCGGACCCGAGGGGCTCCGGGGAGCGTGGAGCTTCGAAGGGCTCGACCCAGGGGTCCACGAGATCGCCGGGTTCGAGGTGCTGGCCCTGGAGATCCCGCACAAGGGCGGCCGCACCTTCGGCTACCGCATCACCGACGGCCGAGCCGCGGTGGCCTACCTCTCCGATCACGGGCCGTCCGCGCTCGGACCGGGGCCGGACGGGTGGGGTCCGTATCACGACGCGGCGATGGCGCTCGCCCGTGATGTCGACGTCTTGATCCACGACGCCCAGCACACGGCAGCCGAGCTCCCGGCGCGAGCAGCTTGGGGTCACTCCGCTGCCGACTACGCCGTCCGGCTCGGCGAGCTGGCCGGCGCCCGAGCGGTGCTGCTGTTCCACCACGACCCCGGCCGGACTGACCTCGAGGTCGACGCGATCGTGGCGGGGTTCGCGAAGGCGACGATCCCGGTGAGCGCGGCTGCTGAAGGGCTGGTGCTGTCCGTCTGACGCCGCCGGCACATCGGCGGGCGGCGGACGATCAGGAGTTGCGGCCTCGGTTGGGCTTGCGCCCGTGGTTGGCCTTCTTCTTGCGGGCCCGCAGCGTGGCCTTCTTGGTGCGCTTCGACATAAGGGTGACGACGCTACCGGGTGGCCGGGTTCGGGCTCCAGTCCGGCGCCTTACGCGGTGGGGTGGCTCGCCGTCCACGCGAGGAGCTCGTCGGCGGGGAGCGTGTTGACGATGCGCTCCGGCTCGATGCCGAGCCGCGCCGCCTTGTCGCAGCCGTACGCCTGCCACTCGAGCTGGCCGGGGGCGTGGGCATCGGTGTCGATGGAGACCTTGCAGTCCCAGTCGAGCGCCAGCGACAGGATCTCCTCGGGCGGGTCCTGGCGCTCCGGTCGACAGTTGATCTCCACGGCGGTGTCGAAGCGGGCACACGCGGCGAACACGATGTCGGCGTCGAACTTCGACTGCGGGCGGCCAGTGCCCATCACCTTGCGACCGGTGCAGTGACCCAGGATGTCGACGTGCGGGCTGGCCACCGCGAGGACCATGCGGCGAGTCATCTCCGGCTCGGGCATCGAGAGCTTCGAGTGGACGCTGGCCACCACGACATCGAGGCGTTCGAGCAGATCATCGTCCTGATCGAGCCCTCCATCCTGCAGGATGTCGACCTCGACCCCCGTGAGGATCCGGAACGGCGCGACCTCCGCGCGCACGCGCTCGATCTCGTCGAGCTGCGCGAGGAGTCGGTCGCGGTTGAGGCCGTGGGCGATCGTGAGCCGCGGTGAGTGGTCCGTGACCACGAGGTACTCGTGACCGAGGTCGATGGCGGTGCGGGCCATCGCCTCCACGGGCGCACCGCCGTCGCTCCAGGTGGTGTGGCTGTGGCAGTCGCCGCGCAGCGCGGCACGGAGCTCGGCGCCTTCGCCGATCGGGATCGCCGTGTCAGCCTCGAGCTTGGCCAGGTGCTCGTCGATGCCGCCGTCGAGGGCCAGCGCGATGACCTTCCCAGTCGAGGACCCGATCCCAGGTAGGTCGAGCAGGGTGCCGTCGGCATGGTGGACCGCGATGGCATCGTCACCGAGCTCGCGCACGAGGTCGCGCGCCTTCGCGTAGGCGTGGATGCGGCGACCCTCAGCGAGGTCGCGGTCGAGCAGGTACACCACGCGATCGAGCGCAGCGGCGGGCGACATCGGCATGGTCGGCACGCTACCGGCACGGTCGAGGCCCGCCGCCGGCTTCTGTGCGCACCCACCCCCGCATGTCCTGGCTGGCTGCGCACAGGATGCAGGAGCGGGCCGTCGGGGCTCGTACCCTGCTTCGCCATGGAGCGGTTCGGGTTCGTCGGGCTCCCCAATGCCGGCAAGTCATCGTTGTACAACGCCCTCGCCGGGGGCGGCGCCCTTGCCGCGCCGTACGCCTTCGCCACCACCGACCCCAACGTCGGCATGGCCCGGGTCCCTGACCCTCGGCTGGATGCGCTCGCCGCGATGAGCCAGAGCAAGAACGTGGTCCCCGCCACGGTCCAGTTCGTCGACATCGGCGGCCTCGTGGCTGGCGCGAGCAAGGGCGAGGGGCTCGGCAACAAGTTCCTTGCCCACATCCGCGAAGTCGACGCCATCGTGTTCGTGCTCCGCGCGTTCGCGGATGACGACGTCCCCGGACCATCCGACCCGCTCGAGCACCTCGCGGTGGTGGAGCTCGAGCTCACGTATGCCGACCTCGAGACCGTGGAGAGCCAGATCGAGAAGCGCCGCCGCACCGCCAAGGGCGACAAGTCGCTCCTCGACGAGGTCGCAGCCCTCGACCGGGCCAAGGGCATCCTCGAGACGGGCGTGCCGCTGTACCGGTCAGGCCTCAACGACGAGGAGCGCCGACTGCTCAAGCCATACTTCTTGCTCACGAACCGACCGGTCATGGCGCTCGTCAACGTCTCGGAGGACCAGCTCGACGACATGGAGGCGGTGGTGGCACCGGTCCGGGCAGAGCTCGACGGTGCCGCCGAGGTGATCGGGATGTGCGTGCAGCTCGAGGCCGAGGCTGCATTGCTCGACGCTGACGAGCGGGCGGAGATGCTCGAAGGGCTCGGACTCGGTGAGGGGGCCCTGCCGACCTTCCTGCACGCGGCCTACAAGCTCCTCGGCCTGCGCACCTTCCTGACGACCGGCGAGAAGGAGTCCCGGGCCTGGACGTTCCGCGCTGGCTTCAAGGCCCCGCAGTGCGCCGGCGTGATCCACGGCGACTTCGAGCGCGGCTTCATCCGGGCCGAGGTCATCCACTGGGACGAGCTGCTCGAGCTCGGGTCGTGGAACAAGGCCAAGGAGGTCGGCAAGCTGCGGGTCGAGGGCAAGGACTACGTCGTCCAAGACGGTGACGTCCTCGAGATCCGGTTCAACGTCTGACATGCGGCTTCGGGCGTCGCTTCGCTCCTGCCTGCGCCTGGGCGGCGGGACCGCACTTCGGCTAGGGCCCGCCGCGTCTGAGACGCGGCTCTAGCGTCTGTACCGTGCCCTGGTTGCTGCGTGACGGTGAGGTCCTGGCGAGCCTCGAGGTGGCCGATCGGCGCGCCACCCGTCGGCGGGGATTGCTCGGCCGTGACGGGATCGACGGGGCGATGCTCCTCGTCCCCGCCCGCTCAGTGCACTCCGTCGGCATGCGGTTCCCACTCGACGTGGCGTGGTGCGACCGAGACCTGGTGGTCCTGCGGGTGGCCCGGCTCGGCCGGCATCGGTTCACGCGTCCGGTCGCCCGAGCCCACGCGGTGCTCGAGGCCGAGGCGGGCTCGTTCGCTCGGTGGAACCTGACCGTGGGCGATCGCCTCGAGCTGGGAGACTGACCGACGTGCCCCTCATCCTCGTGGGCACGCCGATCGGCAACCTCGATGACCTCTCTCCCCGCGCGACATCGGCGCTGGTCGGCGCCGATGCGATCTGCTGCGAGGACACCCGTCGCACTGGACGGTTGCTCCAGCACGCAGGTGTCCCGCGCAAGCCCTTGATCGTCGTCAACGACCACACCGAGGAGGACGCGGTCGAGGGGGTGCTGGCTCGCTTGGCGGCCGGTGAGCGCGTCGCGGTGGTCACCGATGCGGGGATGCCCGGCATCTCCGATCCTGGTGAGCGGCTGGTTCGGGCTGCCGTCGAGGCTGGTCACGTCGTGGAGGTGGTGCCAGGACCTTCCGCGGCCATCACCGCCCTGGTGGTGAGCGGGCTGCCGGCGGGGCGGTTCGTGTTCGAGGGGTTCCTCCCCCGGAAGGGGTCGGGCCGCTCGGCCCGACTCGTCGAGGTCGCTGCTGAGCGGCGCACGGTCGTGCTCTACGAGGCCCCCCACCGTCTCGCTCGCACCGTTGCCGATCTGCAGGCTGCGTGCGGTGACGATCGAGGCGTGGCGATCGCACGCGAGCTGACGAAGCTCCACGAGGAGACGTGGCGGGGGAGTCTGGCCGACGCCACCGCCTGGGTGGCCAACCACGAGCCGCGCGGCGAGCTGGTCCTCGTCCTCGACGGTGCCCCTGCTCCGGCGGATGCAGGCCCGGATGACATCGAGGCCGCCGTGATGCGCGAGCTGGCGGCAGGCGCGACGGCGCGCGACGCAGCCGCCAACGTGGCCAACGAGCTCGGGGTGCCCAAGCGGTCGGCGTACGACATCGCGACCCGGTTGCGACGAGCCTGACCCCGGCTCAGCGGTTCGAGGCGGCCGCGATCTCGTCGTGGACGAGATCGAGCAGGTGACGGGCCAGGAGGTCGGCGCCGGCCCGGCTCAGGTGGATGCCGTCGTCTTGACGCAGGTCTACGTCGGTTCCCGGCTGCCGGTCCGTGTAGCTGCCGGCGGCATCACCGAGCACGGAGGTGGTGTCGACGTAGGTCACCCAGGGTCGGGTTGCGGCCTCCGCCCTCACGACGGCGTTGATGACCCGCATCCGTCGATCGAAGTCGGGGCTGCGCATCGGGGGCTGTCCGATCCAGAGCACCAAGCGGTCCTTCGCCGCCATCGAGTCCATCACGGCGCCCACCCGTCGCCCGTACTCGGCTCGCCAGCCCTCCGAGTCCACCTCGGGATGCACCTGACCGTCCGGACCGACGATGCCCTGCGCGTCGTTGCCGCCGAACATGAGGAGGGCGATCTCGGGCTCGAGCGCGCGTGCATCGCCGATCAGCGTGGCCCGCCAGTCGAAGTGGTCAGGGCGCGCCAGGCCGGTGGCGATCTCGTAGTGCAGTGCCGTGCGCAGGCGATCGTCGTCAGCCGCGAGGCGCAGGAACGACTCGCCGGCATCGCGCACGACGGAGTCGCCGCCGACGTACACGCGCAATGGGTTGCGCTTGGTCGGAACCCGCAGCTCTGGCCGGACCGTCGGACGGGGGGCGCCCTTCGAGCGAACAGAGGTCACCAGATCGCGGGTGGTCCGCTCGTTGCCCGCGACGAGATCGCCCAGGGTTCGTAGGCGGTGCAGCTGGGTGAGGTGGGCCACGTCCTGGACTGGGTGCCACAGGGAGAGCGATCGATCCCGACCCGGGCCGAGTGGCTTGTGCTCCGCCCGGCGCACCAGGGCGTCGGCGTTCACCAACGCTGCGAGCACGAGCGCGGTGAGCATCACCGCGAGGAGCTGGCCGGCGGGCTGCTCGCCGCGACGCCCTCTGCCGTGCACGCTGGTGCCAGGTGGTCGGGGGTCAAGGGGCGGTACGACGTGTTCCATCAGAATCGGAAGTAGATGAACGGGGCCACGCCATCGGGGCCGAGCACGTCGATGACCGTGAGGGCGGCCACCATGAGCACGACCTGCACGCCGGTGCTCAGCACCGAGAAGCGCTGCTGGGCGTTGGCGATCAGGGCGGGTGGGACGAACTGGCTGGCCAGAGCGCCGACGATCGTGACGACGACCAGGGTGGTCACGAGCGGGGCCGCCGCGTCGGCTCCGCTGACGATCCCTCGCAGGACGTCGAGGGCCGTGCCCAGCGAGTCGGCGCGGAAGAACACCCAGCCAAGGCACACCACGTGGAAGGTCAGCAGCCATCGGAGCACCGCCGACATCGCCTCCGGCATCACCGGCAGTGGGTACTGAGCCCGCCATCGGAGCCGCACGAAGCGCTCGAGCGCGAGGTACCCCCCATGGATCGCGCCCCACACCACGAAGGTGACAGCAGCGCCGTGCCACAGGCCGCCGATCACCATCGTGAGGAACAGGTTCCGGTAGCCCCGACGCACGCCCGAGCGGTTCCCGCCGAGTGGGATGTAGAGGTAGTCGCGCAGCCATCGCGACAACGTCATGTGCCAGCGTCGCCAGAAGTCCTGGAGTGACAGAGCCCGATAGGGCGCGTCGAAGTTCTGGGGGAACCGGATGCCGAGGAGCAGAGCGCAGCCGATCGCGATGTCGGTGTAGCCGGAGAAGTCGGCGTAGATCTGGATGGCGTAGCCGTAGACGCCGATGAGCAGCTCGAGCCGGCTGTGCGCGCCCGGGGCGCCGAACACCGGGTCGACGAGCTCCGTCGCCAGGAAGCTGGACACCACCACCTTCTTGAACAGCCCGAAGCCGATGAGCCGGAAGGCCTCACCGGACGGGATCCGGCGAGGGTCGGCCGGCCGTCGGAGCTGGGGCTGGAGCTCGCTCGCCCGGACGATCGGTCCGGCCACGAGGTGAGGGAAGAACGACATGTAGAGCGCCATCTCGTCGAGGCGCATCGGCTGGAGCTGACCGCGGCCGATGTCGATCACGTAGCTGAGCGCGTGGAACGTGAAGAACGAGATGGCAACCGGCAGTCCGATCTCGAGCAACGGGGCGTGGAGGTCCACACCGAGCGCGCTCGCGGCATCGGCGACGCTGTCCACGAAGAAGCCGTAGTACTTGAAGAACCCGAGGAGCCCCAGGTTCACCACCACCGCCACGCGGACGAGGTTGATCGACGCGGGGGTGCGGTGGCCCTCGGGCGTGAGGGCGCGGTGCACCATGGCGCCAAAGCCCCAGTTCACGATGATCGACCCCACGAGCAGCCAGACGAAGCGCGCATCCGTCCACCCGTAGAACACGAGGCTCAGTGCCGTCATGGCCCACAGCCACACCCGGTAGGTCGGCCGGAGGAGCCAGCTCGTGGCGAAGGCCACCACGAAGAAGACCGCGAAGGTGACCGTGGGGAACAGCACCCGGCTCGCCGCTCAGCTCGTGAGGTGCCGTGCCGCGAGCTCGGGGGCGACGATGTTGATCATCACGCCGGTGCCCTGTTCGAACCCGGCCAGGCTCGTGAGGCGCGGCACGATGTGGACGTGCCAGTGGAACGGCCCTTCATGGTGGTGGGGCGCGGTGTGGAACACCAGGTTGTAGGCGCAGTCACCCACCTTCGCGCGCAGCAGCGCCAGCGCGTCGCGCAGTGCACGACCGACGGCGACGACGTCGGGCGGTGAGGTGTTCTCGAGGTGGACCTCGTGGAGGCGTGGGATCACGAGCAGCTCGTAGGGGGCCCCGCTCCAGTACGGCGCCACGACGAGCACCCGCTCGTCCTCGAGCACCACTCTGTGGCCGGCTTGGACCTCGGCCTCGATGAGCGTGCAGAGCAGGCACGAGCCCTCGAACCGACGGAACCCCGCCTCCTCCTCGGCGATCTCGCCGGGAACGAAGGGGATGCCCAGGAGCTGGCCGTGGGGGTGTTCGAGCGAGGCGCCAGCTTCGCGGCCCGCGTTGACGATGGCCTGCGTGTACCGGACCGTGGATCGTCGGGCGTGGTCCTCCATGCGGTCACGGATGGCGGCCATCGCGAGGCCCGCTTGCTTGTCGTCGAGATCAGCCCAGCTCCCCGTGTGATCAGGCGTGAACACGAGGACCTCGTGGACCCCGCTGGCGGAGGCCTGGGTGAACACCGGCCCGAGGTTCTGGACCCGCAGCGGCTCGTTCCCCTCGAAGGCCGGGAACAGGTTCGGAACGACGCGCACGAGCCAGGTGCCGCTCGGGCCGTACGTCTCGAGCGCCGGCGGCGTGGCCTCCTCGTTCCCGGGACAAAAGGGACACGCCCGCTCCGGGTCCGCGTCGAAGGGCATCTGGCGCGAGATCAGCTCGCCCGGTCGAGCCGCTCGCTCGACAGCCACCGTGACCCACCGTCCCGTGAGCGGGTTGAGGCGGAGCTGGCTCACCGCTGGGTGGCCGACGGCTGTTCACGCACGATCGGACGTTACCGCGCGGTCGCCCCCGGACCGGTAGACACTGGGGCGTGGAGTGGGCCACCCCTGATGCGAGCTCACCGACCCGACCGATCGGCGCCGGCACCACGGCGACTCCATCGGAGGCCGGGTCACGAGCGCGGCCCGGCATCCCCTCGCTCGGCCCGATGACGGTGTCCGACGTGCTCGACGGCGCCTTCGCCATCTTGAAGGCGGCCCCGCTGACGATCATCGCCTTCACCGCGGTGTTCGCCGTACCGGTGCAGCTGGTCGGCGCGTGGCTCCAGCGTGACCTCCTCGGTGGGGCATCGTTCCTCGAGTCGTTCGACACGAGGGATCCCTCCCTGACCGCCGTGGACCAGGGTGGATCGTCCGAGCTCTGGGCGCAGATGGTGCTGCTGTTCGGCCCGTCGCTCGCGCTCGTGTTCGTCGCTTCAGGGCTCGTGCGCCTGGTCGGGGCGTGGCACGTGGGGCGGGATCTCTCGCTCGGGACCCTGCTGCGAGGATCGCTGCCGCTGGCGTTGCCCCTGCTTGCGAGCTGGCTCCTCGTCCACATCGCCGAAGGCGTGGGCATGCTGCTCTGCGGGTTCCCGGGCCTGGCCGTCATGACCTGGTGCCTGGTCACCGCCCCGGTGATCGGCGCGGAGGGCCTCGGACCGATCCGGGCCATCCGTCGATCGGTCCGTCTCGTGACGAGACGCTTCTGGCCCGTCATGGGCCTCAGCCTGCTCTCGAGCATCGTGGCGATGCTCTTCGGCTACGCCCTCGGCCTCGTGCCCACGACGTTGTCGCTGCTGCTGGGCACGGGCGGCTACGGCTGGCTCGTCACCGCCGCCGCCGGCACGCTCACCTCGCTCATCACCATGCCGATCGTTGCCGGCATCACCGCGCTCATCTACCTCGACCTCCGGGTTCGCACCGAAGGCCTCGACCTCGAGCTGGACGCGGCCGAAGCCTTCCCCGCCCACTGATGGAGCTGCCGCCGTCGGTCCACCGTCCGGAGACGGTTCGGGAGGTCGTCGACCGAGTGCTC
>JBQTKH010000103.1:0-8566 GCA_052386335.1 Microthrixaceae bacterium | reverse complement strand
CGGCGGCCGTCGTGGTCATCAACCGGTCACCACCCGCGGCGGCGGGGGCGCCGGCGCAACGCCGGGTGGGTCGGCTTCGCGGCTCGATCGATGCTTCGCCGGTGCGACGAGATCGATCGTCACCAGGCCCAGCTCGACGAGATCGCGCACCGCTCGTGACACCGGGAGCTCTGCCAGACGCAGGTCGTCGGAGATCCCTCGCACCGTGGAGCCGCTGCCGACGGCCACGACGGTGACCCACTGAGCGCGATCGACGGTGACGGTGGGTGCCACCAGCTCCCGTCGGAGCGTCACCCATGCATCCATCGAGGGCACCACGGACTCGATCTCCCGCCACTCGACCAGCAGCGACTCCGCCGCGCCGAGGAGCACCTCGACGTCGACGAGCTCCTGGGTGGCACCGGGGGCAGCCTCGCCGTCGAAGGTGAACGACCCCTGGTCGAACCGGAGCAGCTCGAAGAGCGCGTCCACGGGCTCCGTTGCGTGGGGCGCGTTCGGCGCGTCGATCGCACCGACGGCGCCGTCGTCCACCCACACGGACCCGGTGCCACGCGGCCCAGTGACGTGCACGCGGCCCGTCTTCTTGGTGGCCGCGAGGAGGCGCAGCACGTCAGGCAGGGCAAAGGTGTCAAGGGTCCCCTGAAGGGCCACGGTGACCTCCGGATCGAGATGGGTCGATGTACCCATCGGCACCTTTCGGCCGAGACTTCAGCGCGTTTCTTGCCGGTGGAGCAGGGCGGCCAGCGCGGCGGCGCTCATCGCCTCGAGCGGCGGCTCCTCGTTCGTCCATCGTCGGAACGCATGGGCGGCCTGGTGGATCAGCATGCCGATGCCGTTCACGGTCCGCACGCCCCGGGCGCGGGCGGCGACCGCGAGGGGGGTCACGGCCGGGTGGTAGATGAGATCGACGAGCACCTGACCTGGCTGGAGCAGCGTGGGATCGATGGGCATCGGCTCGGGAGCACCAGCGGTCGTGACGACCACGCCCATGCCCAACGGCGTGGCGTTGATGACCAGATCCCCGCCAGCCACCTCGGGGGGACTGCCGACCGAGCCGACGCCGCCCGCGAGCGCGGCGGCCTGCGCCGCCGCGGGTGGTGACCGGTTGATGACCACGACCGCCGCCGCACCCGCGGCGCCGAGGGCCCTCGTGACCGCACGCGCCGCGCCTCCGGCACCGACCACGACACACCGCTTTCCCGCGACGTCGATCCCCTCGTCGAGCTGCAGCGCGTCGATCAGTCCCGCGCCATCGGTGTTGTGACCGACCAGCCGGATCCCGTTGCGGGCTACGCAGTTCACGGCCCCGAGCGCGGCCGCGTCTGGCGCCAGCTCGTCGAGCGCATCGATCACGGCGGCCTTGTGCGGCATCGTGACGGACACCCCTTCGAGGCCGAGGGCACGCACGCCAGCCATGGCGAGCCCGGCGGCCCCCTCAGGCACCTCGAAGGCGAGATACGCCCAGTCGAGCCCGCTGGCAGTGAACGCGGCGTTGAAGATCGCGGGCGACAGTGAGTGGCGGATCGGCTGACCGATCACGCCGGCGGTGCGCGTCGTCCCGGAGATCATCATCCGCAGCCGAGGCCGCGCTCCTTGCACCGCTGCTTCGCATTGATGAACTCGCGGTCGCTGTCGGTGAAGAAGTGGTGCCCCTCGTCGTCCTCGAGCACGTAGTAGATCCAGGGCCCGTCCGCGGGGTTGAGGGCGGCCTCGATGCTGGCGCGGCCCGGCGACGCGATCGGCGTGGGCGGCAGCCCACGCTGCTTGCGCGTGTTGTACGGCGAGCTCGAGGTGAAGTCGATGTCACCTCGGTCGCGGCCGTTGATGACGGCCTCGTAGCGGGAGGTCGCGTCGATGCCGAGCGGGATCCCGCCCTTGAGCCGGTTGTACATGACCCGCGCCATCTTCGGGCGCTCCTCCGGCACCCGCGCCTCCTCCTCGATCAGTGATGCCACGACGAGGATCTCGTAGGGCGTGAGGTTGAAGCGGGTCTGGGCCGTCTCCACCTCGAGCCCGGCCATCGTGGCGTCGAGCTGCCCGACCATCAGGTTGAGCACCTGGAGCTCGTCGGCATCGGCATCCACCCGGTAGGTCTCCGGCATGAGGATGCCCTCGCTCGACGCCTGGTCCGCGGGCTGGTACACGGACCGGACCTGACCAGTGTCGAGGAGCTGCTGCATCACGGCCGCGTCGAGGCCGAGGCCCTTGTCAGGGTCGGCGAGGCGGGCCACGATCTCGGCCGTCGTGAGCCCCTCGGGGATCGTGAAGGACCGCTCATCGGGCGGACGAGGGCCGGCCTCGAGGACGCGGACCACCTCCCCCATCGCGCTGTTGTCGGCCAGCTCGTACAGGCCGGCTTGGAAGGGTCCGCCACCCTTCACGCGCAGGTACCAGCCCCAGACGAGGTCGCTCGCGATGATCCCCTCGTCGGCCAGAAGCTTGCCGATGTCGTCGCTCGTGGAGCCCGCCGGGATCTCGATCTGGCGCAGTTCGCCCGCCTCCCCGGGCGGATCGATCTGGCGCTGCACCCACAGCCCGCCGGCCCCCAGCATCAGCACGAGCAGGACCGCCCCGCCGAGCACCGTCGTGAGGACCCGGCGTCCTCGCCTGGTGTGCCGCCACAGCTCCCGGTACTCACCCGCCGCGTCGTAGCCCGCGTCGTCAACGCCCTCGTCGTCGTAGCCCTCGTCGTAGCCCTCGTCGTCGTAGCGCTCGTCGGCGCGGTCGTCGACGGGGGTGCCGGCGTGGTGATCGGGGGGAAGGTCAGTCATCAGGTGATTCCTCGGGGGAGGTCAGACGTCGGTGGTCGAGCCAGCCCTGCAGCATGATCGATGCGGCGACCATGTCGACAACCCGTCGGCGGGCGTCGGCCTTCATCGACAGCGCGAGCAGGTCGCGATCCGCGCTCACGGTCGTGAGGCGCTCATCCCAGAGCTCCACGGGCAGCCCGGTGGACTCCCCCAGCTCGGTTGCCTCGGTCATCGCGGAGGTCGCCGCGTGACCAACCGTGCCGTCGAGGGACAGCGGCAGGCCGACCACGAGGCACTCGGCACCAGCTTCCTCAGCGAGCTCGCCGATGCGACGGTGGTCGCGCTCGCGCGATCCAGACCTCAGGACGACCTCGTAGGGCGTGGCCATCGTGCCAGCGCTGTCCGACAGCGCCACGCCGATGCGCTTCGTGCCGAGGTCGATGCCCAGAGCTCTCACGGGTCGACGATGCCAGCCGCCACCCGGACCGCCTGCAGGGCCGCGTCGAGACCGTCCGCGTCCTTGCCACCCGCCACGACGAGGAAGGGGTCCTTGCCGCCCCCACCCTTGATGAGCTTCTTGGCCTCGTCGACGAGCTCGGACGCGTCGAGACCGCTGTCGGGTCGCACGGCGGCCACCAGGGCCGCTCCCCCCGTGTCGGGCGCGGTGCCGAGCACGACCGCTCGGATGCCCGCGTGGTCGCGCAGCGCGAGTGCGAGGTCGCGCAGCGTGTCGCGCTCGAGCCCGTCGACGCGGGCCACCACCACGCCGTCGACCGCGGTGCCGACCAGGTCACCGGCCTGGTCTCCCGCAGCCTGGCGCTTGAGCGCCTTCACCTCGTCACGCAGGGACCGCACCTCGTCGAGGCGCTTTCGCGCGCCCTCGACCACCTCCCCGACCGGCACGTTCAGCACCTCGGCGACGGCAGCCAGCACGCGCTCCTCGGCGCGGAGCCGTTCGATCGGACCGGTTCCGGTCACCGCCTCGATGCGACGCAGGTTGGAGCCGATCGAGCTCTCGGAGATGATCTTGACCGGTCCGATGTCGCCCAACGCCTTGACGTGCGTGCCGCCGCACAGCTCCGTGGAGTGGCGTCCCGCTTCGAGCACGCGCACGACGTCGCCGTACTTGTCGCCGAAGAAGGCGATCGCGCCGAGCGCCATCGCCTCGGCCTTGGTGGTCTCGTAGTGGCGCACGGAGTCGTTGCGCAGGATCTCGGCGTTGGCGAGGTCTTCGATCTGGCGGATCTGATCGGCGGTGAGCGCGTCGGCCGGCCCGAAGTCGAACCGGAGACGGTCAGGATCGACGAGCGACCCTTGCTGCTTCACCTCGTCGCCGAGCACCTCACGGAGCGCCCAGTGGAGGATGTGCGTGCCCGTGTGGTTGCGCCGGATGGCGTCGCGGCGACTGCTGTCGATCGCCGCAGTGGCGTCCTGGCCGGCCTCGATGGTGCCCTCGGTGATGCGCACGAGGTGCCGGTGGAGCCCGGGCAGGCCGTAGGTGGTGTCCAGCACGGTCGCTCGACCCGTGTCGGTGGTGATCGCGCCGGTGTCGCCCACCTGGCCGCCGGACTCGGCGTAGAACGGGGTGCGATCGAGGAAGACCGAGGCCGTGTCGTCGTCGCCGGGGACGACAGCGAGCACGGCGGCCTTCGTCTCGGTCTCCTCACGACCGACGAACTCAGTCGGACCGAAGCGGTCGAGGATCTCCTGGAACGACGTGAGGTTGGCGTAGAGGTCCTTTCCAGCCTTGGCTCCCGCCTTGGAAACCGCCTGCGCGCGGACCAGCGCCTCGCGGTAGCCGTCCTCGTCTACGTCGATGCCGAGCTCGTCGGTGATCTCCTGGGTGACCTCGAGTGGGAACCCGTAGGTCTCGTAGAGGTCGAAGGCGACGTCGCCGCCGAGCACGTCGCCCTCGTGGAGCTCGGCCAGCTTGGCGTCGAGCAGGCTCGTGCCGCGCTTGAGGGTCTGACGGAACCGGTCCTCCTCGCGGGACACGATGCCCACGATGCGGTCCGCGTCGGAGCGCAGCTCGGGGTAGCCGTCGGCCATCGCGTCGATCACGGCACTGATGAGCGGCGCGGAGAGGTCGCGCTCGACGCCCAAGAGGTAGGCGTAGCGGACCGCTCGTCGGATGATCCGACGCAGGACGTAGCCGCGGTCCTCGTTGGAGGGCACGATGCCGTCCGCCACGAGGAACGTCATCGTGCGGCTGTGGTCGGCGAGGACCTTCAGGGCGATGTCGGTGCGATCGTCGGCGCCGAGGCGTCGGCCGGTGATCGACTGCGCGACCACCACGAGCCGATCGAGTGGGTCGACGTCGTAGACGGTGTGGGAGCCGTTGAGCGCGGTGAGCATCCGTTCCAGGCCGGCGCCCGTGTCGATGCCTCGCTTGGGGAGGTCGCTGAGGGAGCCGTCGCCGGCGCGGAAGTATTGCGGGAACACGAGGTTCCAGATCTCGACGTACCGGTTCTCGGCCTCGGGGTTGGCCGGCCCGCCGTCGGGTCCGAAGGCCGCGCCGTAGTCCCAGAAGATCTCCGACGACGGACCGCAGGGACCCGTGTCGCCCATCTCCCAGAAGTTGTCCTTGTCGAGGCGCTGGATCCGCGCGCGCGGGAACCCCACGGCGTCGGCCCAGATGTCCTCCGCCTCGTCGTCGCTCACATGCACGGTGATCCACATGCGGTCGGCGTCGAGCCCGAGCTCGCTGGTGAGCAGCTCCCATGCCCACGGGATCGCCTCGGCCTTGAAGTAGTCGCCGAAGCTGAAGTTGCCGAGCATCTCGAAGAAGCTCAGGTGACGAGGAGTGCGCCCGATGGCGTCGAGGTCGTTGTGCTTGCCCCCGGCGCGGACGCACTTCTGCACCGTCGCCGCCCGGGGCGGGTCGAAGGTGGCAACCTCCTCGCCGAGGAACACCGGGACGAACTGCATCATCCCGGAGTTCGTGAACATCGGCGCGGTGGGGTGTGTGGGGATCAGGCTGGAGGAGGGCAGGAGCGCGTGCCCTCGAGCGGCGAAGAACTCGTTCCAGGTTCGGCGCAGTCCGCTGGCGTCCATGAGTGGATCGAGCCTACCGGCCGGCTGCGCGGGCCCCCGGCGCAGAAACGGGGCTCAGCGCCTCGGGCTGACCTCGGCCCGCAGCGCGGCCTCGCGCTCGCGCATCGCCTCCCGGCCCTCGCTGACCGCGGCCCGCAGGTCGGTGCCGAGGCTCCGCATCGCTCCGGCGAGGTCAGCTGACACGCGCTCCGGCGCGTAGCGCGCCGCGGTCTCGCGCACGAACCGCATCAGCCAGAAGGACATGCCGAAGCCGAAGCCGGCGCCCATGATGAGCCAGAAGAGGCGTCGGAACATGGTGGCGTTGCCCTAGCGCTCGGTCCGGATGCGACGGAAGCGTCGAGCTGCTCGGGTGGTGCCGGACGCGACGGCCATCGCCTTGATGACAGGGTTGGAGAAGGCGAGGTACGCGAGCCTCGAGGCGGAATCGACGGTGCCGCCGATCGACTCGGCCGTGCCCAGGACGCCGCCGAGCCGGTCGATCTCGGTGTTGGCGCTTCGGACCACGTCGCCGAGCTCCTCGATCACCGGCACCGTCTCCGTGCGGAGCAGCTCCACGGTCTCGCGCACCGACTTGAGGGTCTTGGTGATCGACGCGAGGGTCAGCGCCATCAGCACCACCGCCGTCACGCTGGCGATGGCGACGATCAACGCCGCCAGGTCGGTGGCGCTCACTTCGGGTCCTGACGTGCCATGCGCGTGCGGATCTCCTGCTCGAAGCCCTGGTCGGTGGGGTCGTAGTACCGGCGGTCGCTGATCTCGGGGGGGAGGTACTGCTGGGCGACCCAGCCCCCAGCGTGGTCGTGAGGATAGTCGTAGCCCACGCCGTGCCCGAGCTTCTCGGCGCCGGCGTAGTGCCCGTCGCGCAGGTGCGCCGGCACCTCGACCGACGGGCCGTGCTGCACGTCTTCTCGCGCCTTCCAGATCCCGAGGGCGGATCGGTTCGACTTCGGGGCCGTCGACAGGTGCACGACGGCCTGCGCCAGGTTGAGCTGCGCCTCGGGCAGGCCCACGTGCTCGACGGCGTGCGCGGCGGCCACCGCCACGACCAGCGCCATGGGATCGGCCTCTCCCACGTCCTCGCTGGCGGCGATGACGATGCGACGCGCGATGAAGCGAGCATCCTCTCCGGCTTCGAGCATGCGGGCCAGCCAGTAGAGCGCGGCGTCGGGGTCGGACCCTCGCATGCTCTTGATGAACGCGGAGATCACGTCGTAGTGCTCGTCGCGGCCGTAGCGCAGCGCCTTCGTGCCGAGCGCGGCTTCGGCGTCGGGGAGCGACACCACGGGCTCGCCGTCAGCGTCGGTGACACGGGCTCGTGCGATGGCGACGGCGACCTCGAGGCTGGTGAGCACGTGGCGACCGTCGCCGTTCGCGTGGCCGGCGAGGTGGTCGAGCGCGTCGTCGTCAGCCCGCGCCCCCTCGGCTCGCAAGCCCTTCTGCAGGAGCAGCCGCGCGGCCGCCGCATCGAGCGCGTTGAGGCGAAACAGCGTGGACCGAGAGAGCAGCGGCGGGTTGACCTCGAAGAACGGGTTCTCCGTGGTGGCACCGATGAGCGTGATGAGCCCGCTCTCGACGCCCGGGAGCAGCGCGTCCTGCTGCGACTTGGAGAAGCGGTGCACCTCGTCGAGGAACAGGATCGTGCCCTGTCCGCGCTCGCCGAGGCGGTGCTTGGCCCGCTCCAGCACGTCGCGCACGTCCTTCACCCCGGCGCTCACCGCGGAGAGCTGTTCGAAGGACTTGCTCGTGTGGGCGGCGATCGCCTGCGCCAGCGACGTCTTCCCGGTGCCGGGCGGCCCCCAGAGGATCACCGACGAGAGGCGGTCCGCTTCCACGAGGGTCCTCAGCGGCTGGCCCACGCCGAGCACGTGGTCTTGGCCGACGATGTCGTCGAGGGTCCGCGGCCGCAGGCGCGCCGCGAGGGGCGCGTGGCGGGCCAGCGCGTCCTCCGCCGCCGCCGAGAACAGGTCGTCAGCCATCGCCCCGACGCTACCCCCACCCTGGACGACCGAACCCTGATGCCCTTACAGTCTCTTTCAATCAGTTTCACCCTTCCCCCCACACCACCACCAACCCCGTTCTGTGCACAGCCACCACCGCAATCCGAGGGTGCCGGTGCAGAGATGCGGGACTTCGCGAAGGGAACGAGTCATGTCCACAGACGACTCAGCGGTGATCGACGACTTGGCCCGGGCGCAGCACGGCGTCCTCACGTCGGCGCAGGCGGTGAAGGCCCTCGGCCCAGGCCGCAAGGACCGATGGGTGGCCGCCGGGCGCCTCCTCGCCGTCCAGCCTCGTGTCTTTCGTGTGCTCGGCTCACCGCACACCTGGCACCAGGCACTGAAGGCAGCCGAGCTCAGCACCGAGGGGATCGTCTCCCACCGAGCCGCAGCCGAGCTGTGGGGGCTCATCCCACCGGCCGGGTACGTCGAGGTGTCCGTCACGCCATCTCGGGCGCCTCGGGCTCAGCCCCCCGCGATCGCCCACCGGATCGCGGATCTCGACGACGCGCTCGCCGTCGATCGTGAAGGGTTCCAGTTGACCGACCCAACCCGCACGGTCATCGACCTCGGTCTCGTGCTGCCCACCTGGTCGGTGAGCGATGCGCTCAGCAGGGGCCTCACCACGCGGCTGTTCTCGCTGTCGGAGGTGGCGCGACTGCGAGACGTGCTCGGGAAGAAGGGCCGCAACGGCGCCGGCGTCGTGCGTTCACTGCTCGAGGATCGGCGCGCGTTCGGGGGAACCGAGGAGAGCGTGCTCTAACG
>JBQTKH010000102.1:0-33047 GCA_052386335.1 Microthrixaceae bacterium | reverse complement strand
GGCTCCCCACGCCCCTGCTCGTGCGCACCACCGCGCTGTTCGGCATCTCCGAGGGAGCGACGCGCACGGCGCTGTCACGGCTCGTCGCCAACGGCGAGGCGGTCGCAGAGGACGGTGGGTATCGACTGGTGGGACGGCTCGTCGCACGTCAGGCACGCCAGGCGGCGAGCCGCCGAGCCGACACCCGACGATGGAACGGCACCTGGGAGCTCGCCACGATCGGGAGCGACGTGGCCCGGAGCGCACGCGACCGGGCTGCGCTGCGCGATGCGCTCAGCGCACTGCGCCTGGCCGAGGTGCGCGAGGGCCTGTGGGTGCGCCCGGACAACCTTGCCGCCAGCCGCTCCCCGGAGGCGATGGGGGTGGCCCAGCGCTGGTGCACGTGGTGGCACGGCGCTCACCCGGAGCCGGCGGTCGAGGTCGGCGACCTGTGGGATCTCCACGACTGGGTGACCGACGCAGCGCAGCTGCAGGCGGACATGGCGCAGCGCATCGAGTCACTCGAGGCCGGCCACCAGGAACGGCTGGCCGATGGCTTCGTGACCTCCGCCGCGGTGCTGCGCCTCCTGCAGGCCGATCCACTGCTCCCGCACGAGCTGCTGCCGAAGGGTTGGCCGGGTGACGCGCTCCGGGCCGACTACGACCGCTACGACCGCGCCTACCGAGCTGTCCTCCGCGCCTGGTTCGCCGCTGAGACCTGACTTCTCGAGTCGCTCCGTCGCGAAGACCGCCGCGACGACTCGACTCAAGAACACCGCGTTGGTCAGCGAAGCGCGAGGAGCTCGCGCAGCACCCGCACGTGCGGGTGCGCCGCGGATGTGCACACGCCGTACGGGTCCATGTGGACGGACTGGAGACCGCAGGCCGCCGCGCCGTCCACGTCGTAGTGGACGCTGTCGCCGACGTGCAGGATGCGATCAGGCGGGAGGCGGAGCCCATCGATCGTGGCCTGGTACATCGCGGGGTCTGGCTTGCCCACGCCGACGATCCCCGAGTCGGTGATCACCTCGACGCTGGTGTGGGCGCCCTCCCCCACCTGCACCCAGCCATTCCGGTGCAGGAGGTCGGCGACGGTGCCATCGCTGTTCGAGGTGATGGCGAGACGCACTCCGTCCGCAGCCAACGCCGCGACCCCCTCCCGCGCGCCAGGCAGCGCCTGGCACCACACCGGCGTGAACAGCACCTCGGCCAGCGCGTCGTGCGCTCGTGCGCGATCAGCGGCCGGGACGCCCACGGCGCCGACGAAGCCACCGAGGTAGTCGGTGAAGTCCTCATGCACGGAGGCCGCCGCGTCGACTGCCGCCATCGCCAGGTAGTGGCCGACCCCGAACCGTGATCGGTCGAACCCGACGCTGGCAGCGTCGAGCGTGGCAGCCAGCAGATCGTGGTCGGGCACGACGAGCACGCCACCCACATCCAGGCTGACCGCGTCGAAGCCGTGCGTCATAGGGTGGCCAGGATATGAGCGACGACGACCGCCTCTACTTCCGTCAGCTGCTGGCCGGGCGAGACTTCGCCCGCACCGATCCCATCGCCCGCCAGATGGTCAACTTCGTCTACCTCATCGGTGACCGGGAGACGGGCGAGGCGGTGGCCATCGATCCGGCCTACGACATCCCCGGGCTGCTCGAGATCCTCGATGCCGACGGCATGCGCCTCACCGGTGCGCTCGCGACCCACTATCACGCCGATCATGTCGGCGGATCGATGATGGGCTACACGATCGCGGGCGTTGACGAGCTCCTCGCGCTGCAGCCCGTGCCCATCCACGTGCAGGCTGACGAGGTGCCCTGGATCCTGCGAACCACCGGCCTCGCCGAGACGGATCTCGTCGCCCACGCCAGTGGCGACACGCTGACGGTCGGCACCATCCCGATCGAGCTCATCCACACACCCGGTCACACGCCCGGCAGCCAGTGCTTCTACGTGAACGACTGCCTCGTGAGCGGCGACACGCTCTTCCTCGAGGGGTGCGGCCGCACCGACCTGCCCGGCGGCGATCCCCCCAAGCTCTACGAGAGCCTCACCACCAAGCTGGCCAAGATCCCCGATCATGCCGTGCTCTTCCCGGGGCACCTCTACTCGGCGGAGCCGTCGGCCACCATGGAGGACACCCGCCGGTGGAACTTCGTGTTCACCCCCAAGAGCGAGTCGGAGTGGCTCGCCATGTTCGGTCGGTGAGCACGCCCGCATCATGACGACGTTCGCGCTGGTGCACGGCGCCTGGCACACGGGCTCGTGCTGGGACCCCACTGCCGCGCTGCTGCGCGAGGCCGGGCACACGGTCGTCGCTCCGGATCTGCCTTGCGACGATGCGGGAGCGGGACTCGACGCGTACGCCGCCACGGTGGTCACCGCACTCGATGCGGTGCACCCCGCCGACGACATCGTGCTCGTGGGTCACTCGCTCGGTGGGCTGACGATCCCGCTCGTCGCGGCGGCCGTGCCCGTGCGTGCGCTCGTGTTCCTGTGCGCCCTGGTGCCGCTTCCGGGTGCATCCGTGGTCGACGACCTCTATCAGCTCGATGACACGTTCGCCCCGGAGTGGGATGAGCTCAGCAGCCATCTCGAGATGCACGACGACCGCTCGACCAGCTGGCCTGCTGATCCCGATCCCGCCGCGATCGACGCGCTCTACCACGACTGCCCACCAGACCTCGCCGCGTGGGCGAGCCGTCAGCTCCGACGCCAAGCGCGTGCGCCCATCGTCGAGCCGAGCCCGCTGGCCCGCTACCCCGAGGTGCCGTCGATCGCCATCGTGGGCGCCGACGACCGCGTGCTCAACGCCGGGTCCTGTGCTCGCCATGCAGCCGAGCGCTTGGGTGCGTCGGTCGTCTGGCTCGACGGCGGCCACAGCCCCATGCTCGCCCAGCCCAGTGCGCTCGTGGACGCGCTGCGCTCCACGCTGTGAGACGAGATCGCTTCGCCCTCTGGGTGGCGCTGGCCGCCATCGGTGTCGGCGTGGCGTCGTTCGGGGTGGCACTGCAGGCGCTCGACGACGGCGGGCCCGACCCCGCACCCACCGCGGACCGCCGTTCGAGCGACACCACCGTCGCCCCGATCATCACCACCACCTCGACCACGACCTCCACGACCACCACCCCCGGCGCGATCCCGACGCCAGCGTGGATCACGATCGTCGCCTCCGAGGCGTCCAGGCCCGCCGCCGATGAGGCTGCGGCGGAGGTGGCCGCCCGAGGGCACCCGGCTGGGGTGGTCCGCTCCGACGACTACGAGTCGCTGAAGGCGGGCCTGTGGGTGGCCTTTGCCGGCCCGTTCGGCAGCGCCGACGAGGCGCGAGCCATGGTCGACACCCTGAAGGCCGACGGCATCGACGGCGCCTACGTCCGCTGCATCGGATCGACCAAGGCGTGCCGCGACCATCAGGAAGACGGCGACGACTGAACGCATTCGAGCGGGCGGCGGTCTCGACGAGACGGCTAGACCGGAGCGGTGCTCAACCAACGCGTCGCCCTCGGCGGCATCTCCCCCACTCCCGTGCAGCCCATGGATCGGCTCGGCGCGGCGCTCGGCCTCGCCCCCGGCCGACTCTGGGTGAAGCGCGACGACCTCACTGGGCTGGCCGGCGGGGGCAACAAGGTCCGCAAGCTCGAGCACCTCTGCGCCGACGCGCTCACGCAGGGCTGCGACGTGCTGGTCACCGGAGGCGCGGAGCAGTCCAACCACGCGCGGCTCACGGCCGCGGCGGCCAACCGCCTCGGGCTGGACTGCACGATCGTGCTGGCCGGCGACCCACCCACGGTCGCGCACGGCAACGTGGTGCTCGACTACCTGCTCGCCCCCGAGATCGTGTGGGCCGGCCCGATCGGCTACTACGCCCTCGAGCAGCGGATGCGCGACGAGGCCGACCACCTGGCGGCTGCCGGCCGCACGCCGTATCTGATCCCCGTCGGCGGTGCGTCGACGATCGGTGAGCTCGGGTACGTCGTCGCGGCGCTCGAGCTCCAGACGCAGCTTCCCGAGCTGAGCGTGGTCGTGACCGCCGACGGTTCTGGTGGCACGCACGCCGGGCTCGCCGCGGGGCTGGGCTCGCTCGACCTGGTGCTGGGCATGGACGCAGGCACGCGGCCCGACCTCGACGACGTCGTGCCCGTGAAGGCGGCGGAGGCCGCCGCCCTGGCCCAGCTCGCGCCGCCGACCGGCACGGTGCGCATCGACCACGACCGCTTCGGAGACGGCTACGGCGCTCCCACCGCCAGCTGCCGCGAGGCGCTGGATCTGGCGGCGCGGTTGGAGGGACTGATCCTCGATCCGGTGTACACGGGCAAGGCGCTCGCCAGCCTGATCGCGGCCGTGCGCGAGGGGCGCGCTCCCGAGGACGGCTCGATCGTGTTCATGCACACCGGTGGCATGCCTGCCCTCTTCGAACCCCAGTACGCAGCGTGGGCGGCGGAGTCCCCCCGGTGACGGTGACCGCGGTGCGCCTGGCCACCGACGATGACGTCCCCATGCTGGCCGATCTTCGCCGTCGCTGGACCGAGGAGTGGGGGGCGCCCGCGCCGGCCTCACGCGACGAGCAGTTCGCCGCTCGCTTTGCCGAGTGGTTCGAGACCGAGACCCGCCACCGCACCTTCTGGCTGGCCGAGCACGGGACCGATGCCATCGGCATGGTGAACCTGATGCGCTTCACACGCATGCCGGCACCGGGTCAGGACGCCGGGGGGTGGGGCTACCTCGGCAACATGTTCGTCATGGCCGAGCACCGCAACACCGGGGTCGGCCGCCAGCTCCTCGACGCCCTCTTGACGCACGCCGACGCCTGCGGGCTCGCTCGCGTCGTGCTCAGCCCCACCGAGCGGTCGATCCCCTTCTACCGCCGCGCTGGCTTCGACGCGGCCAACCAGCTCCTCCTCCGCCCGCGGCCGTAGGCCCCACCCACCACCCGGAGCTGGGGCCATCACCGCGCTGCGCCCATCCGCTACAGGCGCCCCCAACCCGACGACGACCACGCCGCGGCTAGCTGGCGCGAGCCTCGGGCGCCTGCTGGCGACGGAACGCACGGCGGTACGCAGTGGGGTTGGTGCCGACGACCCGTTGGAAGTGCACGCGCATCCCCGCCGCCGTGCCGAAGCCGCATGTCGTGGCGAGGCGCTCGATCGACTCGTCCGTGGTCTCGAGCAGTCGCTGCGCGAGGAGCACGCGCTGACGCAGGATCCACTGAAGCGGTGTCGTCCCCATCGACGCCACAAACCGACGGGCGAACGTGCGTGGACTCATCGCGGCGCGACGCGAGAGCGCCTCGACGGTGAGCTGCTGGTCGAGGTGCTCGAGCGCCCAGTCGAGCGTGTCGCGGAAGGGATCGGCTGCATCGGAGCAGGCGGACACGGGAGCTTGGATGTACTGCGCCTGCCCACCGTCGCGATGTGGCGGCACAACCATTCGACGGGCGACTGCGTTGGCCACGTCGGCGCCGTGGTCGAGCCGCACCAGATGGAGGCAGAGGTCGATCGCCGCTGCGGTGCCCGCCGAGGTCATGACGCGATCGTCGACGACGTAGAGGACATCGGGCTCCACGTCGATCCTGGGGAACTCGGCGGCGAGGCGCTCGGCGTACATCCAGTGGGTCGTGGCACGTCGACCGTCGAGCAAGCCAGCGTGCGCGAGGAGGAACGCTCCGCTGCAGAAGCTGAGGATCCGAGCGCCTCGCTCGTGGGCCACCTGGAGCGCGTGGACGAGGTCACGATCTGGCACCTGGTCGGGCGCCCACATCGGGACGACGACGGTATCGGCCTGATCGATGTCGTCGAGCCGGTAGGGCGTGTCGATCGTGAGGCCGAGGCTTCCCTTGGAGCGCACCGGCGGCTCGACGGCCGCGCAGACGATGAGGCGATACCAGGGGTCGACGAGCTCGCTGCGATCGAGGCCGAAGACCTCCACGGCCACGCTCAGCTCGAAGGGGCTGACCCCGTGGGTGATGACGGCGGCGACGGTGTGGGCGGCCATCGCACCAGTCTGGCAGAAACGTGCCGTACAGGGTGAACACTGCCACCGCTGGGCGGTTGGGCGAGCGCCGATAGCGTGCCGCCCGTGGACACCACATGGCGGAGACGGCTGGATGTTGCCCTGCTCGGGCTGGGCGCTGCCGCGCTGGGCGGCGGCGCGGTGCTCGGCGGAGTGGCCGCCGACGGCGAGCGGGTGACGGGCATGTGGGTGGGGGCCGCGCTGTCCGACGACGGCGCTGCGGGTGTCCTCGAGGTCGTCGACTACGACTTCGGCCTCGCGTCGGACAAGCACGGCATCTTCCGCACGATCCCCGGGCTCACCACCGACTCCCCCGTGTCGGTCGCCTCGGCCAGCGCCCCTGACGGCCTGGCGGCCAAGACGCCCGAGCTCATCGCGGGCGAGCCCGGGATCCGACTCAAGATCGGTGACCCGTCCATCACGATCTCCGGACGCCACCGCTACAAGATCGGCTACGAGCTGCCACGCCTCGCCGCGGGTGGCGCGCTCTCGTGGGACGCCGTGGGCACCGACTGGGTCGTGCCGGTGGCGCAGACCGAGGTGCACGTCGCCGCGCCGTGGCAGTTCGACGCGTTGCAGTGCTCCTCAGGCGCAACCGGGACCACCGGCGGATGTGAGCTCACCCAACCCGAGCCCGGGCACCTCGTCGCGACGATCGGCCGGCTCGACCCGGGCGAGGGCATCACGATCGCCGCCGTGCGAGCCGACTCGCTTGCCGCGGCTCCGGTCCTCCCCGCACCACCCCTCAGCGCGCCACCCGATCCGGGCGCAGGTCTGGCCAAGCCCGCCGGCGTTGCGATGCTGGTCGGCGCGGGCGCGTCGGCACTCGGCTCCCGATGGGTGCGGCGCCGCGGCCGCGAGCGGGTGAGCACCGGAGGTGTCGCCGACGCAGCGTGGGCTGGTGGAGGTGGCCCGACCAGTGAGGTGCTGCTCGACCAGCGCGAGCTCACCGCGATGGCCACCACGGAGTTCGCCCCACCCGAGGGGATCACCGCTGCCCAAGGCGGCGTGATCCTGGCCGAAGCGGTGCAGTCCGAACATCGCGTGGCCTGGCTGATCGGGGCGGCGATCGATGGGGCGATCGACCTCGTCGAGGAGGACGGCAAGGCCGTGCGCCTCGTGCGACGCCCAGGTGGGCCATCCGACACCACCGCGATCCTCGACACTGCGTTCGCGGGACGCACCGAGCTCGAGCTCAGCGCCTACGACCCCGCGTTCGCGGCCGGCTGGAGCCAGGTCGGCGCCTCACTCGAGGCCTGGCAGCGCGACAGCGGCCTGTGGGACCCGGCCGGCGATCGTCGGCGCCTCCTCGTGCGGCTGTCAGGGGCCGCGCTGGCGGTCGTCGGAGCGGCAGGGGTCATCGCCGGTAGCGCGACGGCCTCGCGCTTCGGCTCGCAGTGGCTGCCGGTGATCGCGGTCGCCGCCGCCTTGGCCGGCGTCGGAATCGCGGCGACGGTCCGCGGGTGGGAGCTGCGAGTGCGCACGCCAGCGGGCTCGGGGCTGTGGCTGCGGATCGAGTCGTTCCGCCGCTTCCTCGCGGCATCCGAGGCCGTCCATGCCGAAGAGGCAGCCAAGCGTGGTGTGCTGCGGGAGTACACCGCGTGGGCTGTCGCCGTCGGCGAGGTCGACCGATGGGCCCGCTCGGTCGCGGCCGCGGGATCGGCGATCCCACGCGACGCAGGCCTCGGCTACGTGTACATGGCCCCGCTGCTCTTGGCCTCCACCTCGTCGGCGTCGACGGCACCGTCGTCGAGCGGCAGCGGCGGTGGGGGCGGCAGCGTCGGCGGTGGGGGCGGCGGCGGCGGGGGCGGCAGCTGGTGACCGAGGTGCGGCCCACACCCTAGGGTCGCGCCGGGGCGGCTGAGCTGGAGGGCCTGCGGATGTCGGAGCGTGTGCTCGTGATCGGTGGTGGCGTGGGCGGTCTCACCGTCGCGCTCGCCCTCGGTCGAGCAGGGCACCAGGTCACCGTGCTCGAGCGCGACCCGCTTCCGCCCACGGCCGACGCCGAGGAGGCCTTCATCGCTGAGCGGCGCGGCGCGCCGCAGGTGCACCAGACGCACGGGTTCCTGGCCCGGCTCCAGGTGGAGCTGCGCGAGCACTTCCCGGACGTGCTCGCCGACCTGGTGGCAGCCGGCGGCACGACGATGCCGATGACCGCCGACCTCGGCGAACCCCAGCCGGGCGACGAGGACCTCAAGGTGATCATCGTGCGCCGCACGACCTTCGAGTGGGTGCTGCGCAAGGCGGTGGTCGCCCAACCCGGCGTCGAGATCCGAACCGGAGTCGCCGTCGTAGGCCTCACGACCGCCTCCCCCACGGGTTCTCTGCACCCGGAGCACGGCATTCCGGGATCTGTGGAAGATCACGCACGGACTGCGGGCGCCAGCGACCAGAGATCGCGGGGGGTGGTGGTCGGCGGGGTGCGGTTGGCGGACGGGTCCACCGTCGAGGCCGACGTGGTGCTCGCGGCCACCGGGCGGCGCGGACCGGTGCCGGAGTGGCTGGCCGAGTTCGGCGTCGAGGTTCCCGAGACCGTGCACGAGAGCGGGCTGATGTACCTCACCCGGTGGTACCACCGCCCGTGGAGCACCGAGGAGATCGACCCGAAGCTCGGCGGCGACCTCGGCTTCGTGAAGTACCTCGGCGTTCCCGGCGATGGCAACACCCTGTCGGTCACCCTCGCCGTGCGCACCGCCGACAGCGACCTCCGCCACGCGCTCAGCGACAGCGACCGCTTCGACCAGGCGTGCCACGTGCTGCCCGGACCCGATCAGTTCTTCGCGCACGGCACGCTCGATCCGATCGGTGACGTGCGCCCGATGACGGGCCTCATCAACCGCCTCCGGCGCTTCACCGACGACGCCGGACAGCCCCTCGTCCTCGGGTTCCACGCCCTCGGCGATGCGCACACCACCACCAACCCGCTCTACGGCCGGGGCTGCGCGCTCGCCGTCGTGCAGGCCCTGCTGCTCGCCGACGCGCTCGTTTCCCACCCCGACGACCCCACGGCGCGCGCGGTCGCCTACGAGGCCGCCAACGCCCGCGAGGTCGAGCCCTGGTTCGAGGCGTCCGTGCAGATGGACCGCATGGGGTCGGACCCCGGCGGGAGCGGTGCGATCGGCGCTGGCGGTGACGGCCCCCAGTCCGACACCGCCAAGACGATGGCGGCGATCTTCGCCGCCGCCCGCACCCATCCCGTGATCGGCCGCGGCATCGCGCGGCTCATGAACCTGCTCATCGCGCCGACCGCGCTCATGGGCGACGGCGAGTTCCTCAGCGCCGTTGCGGACGTGGTGGCCAACCCCGACAAGTACCCGATCCCGGATCTCGTGGGCCCAACCCGCGCCGAGCTGCTCGACACCCTCACCTCACCGACAGGAGCCACCCCATGACCGCGCCCGTCCCCCACCCCAGCACCACGGAGCGCGTCGTCGCCACCAACGGCATCGACCTGCGCGTGGTCGAGGCCGGGGACGGCCCGCCGGTGATCCTCGCCCACGGGTGGCCCGAGCTCTCGTACTCGTGGCGCCATCAGCTGCCCGCGCTCGCCGATGCGGGCTTCCACGCGGTCGCCCCCGACATGCGCGGCTACGGCGGCTCGAGCCGGCCCACCGAGATCACCGACTACGACATCGACCACCTCACCGGTGACCTCATCGGCCTGCTCGACGAGCTCGGCGAGGAGCGGGCGGTGTTCGTGGGCCACGACTGGGGGTCGATGGTGGTCGGCTCGCTCGCCCGTCTGCATCCCGATCGGTGCGCGGCGGTGGTGGCGATGAGCGTGCCCCTCCTCCCGCGGGGGCCGATGCCGCTCATCCAGATGCTGCGCTCGGTCTTCGCGGACACGTTCTTCTACATGCTGTACTTCCAAGAGCCGGGGGTGGCCGACGCCGACCTCGGACGCGATCCGGCCACGACGATGCGCAGGGTGCTCGGCGGGCTGACCGTCCCCGAGGGCGAGACGCTCGACACCTCAGGCTTGTCCGCGCCGGAGGGAACCGGCTTCGTCGACCGTCTGCCCGATCCGGCCGAGCTGCCGGCGTGGCTGAGCCAGGAGGAGCTCGACCACTACGTCGCCGAGTTCACCCGCACCGGGTACACGGGCGGCGTGAACTGGTACCGCAACCTCGACCGGAACTGGGAGATCACCCCGCAGCTCGACGGCGTGCGGGTGACGTGTCCGTCGTTGTTCATCGGCGGCAAGCAGGATCCAGTCGCGCTGATGACCCCCGTGGGCGTGCAGGACGACATCGTCACCGATCACCGAGGCAACGTCATCATCGAGGGCGCCGGTCACTGGGTGCAGCAAGAGGCCCCCGACGCGGTGAACGACGCGCTCCTCACGTTCCTCAAGAGCCTCGACCTGGGAGGTCGCTGACATGCGCGCTGCTGCACTGAAGTCCGGCCGGATGTACGTCCGCGACGACGTACCCGAGCCCGAGCCCGGCTTCGGTCAGGTCCTCGCCCAGGTGAAGGCCTGTGGCATCTGCGGGTCAGACCTGCACTTCGCCAAGCACGGCCGGGACATGATCGCGCTCACGAAGGAGATCGAAGGCATGCCCGACATGGGCATGGGCGGGCTCGAGATCGACTTCGACCGCGACGTGTTCATGGGCCATGAGTTCGCGGCCGAGGTGCTCGCCGTGGGCCCCGACACCGTCGCGCCCGCCGCGGGCACGCTCGTCACCTCGATCCCGATCCTGCTCTCGATGACCGGGGTGCAGGGGATCGTCTACAGCAACGAGATCCCCGCGGGGTACGGCGAACGGCTGCTGCTCTCGGCGGCGATGATCCTCGAGGTCCCCAACGGCCTCTCAGCCAACCATGCAGCGCTCACCGAGCCGATGGCCGTCGGTCTCCACGCGGTGAACAAGTCGAACATCGCGCCGAACGAAGGCGCGCTCGTGCTCGGGTGCGGACCGGTCGGCCTGGCCGTGATCGCGAGCCTCAAGCTCAAGGGGATCGCCCACATCGTCGCCGCCGACTTCTCACCGACGCGCCGCGCCCTGGCCGCCACGATGGGCGCGCACGAGGTCGTCGACCCGGCCGCCGAGTCGGCCTTCGACGCGTGGGCGCGCACGGCCAAGGGTCGTCCCCTCGTCGCCTTCGAGGCCATCGGCGTACCGGGGATCATCAACGAGGCACTGCGCGCCGCACCGCACGGCACACGCGTCGTCGTGGTCGGCGTGTGCATGCAGCCCGACACGATCAACCCCTTCTTCGGCATCAGCAAGGAGCTGAACATCCAGTTCGTGCTCGGCTACGACCCGATGGAGTTCGCGTCGATGCTGCGCTCGATCGCCGAGGGGGAGATCGACGTGGCGCCGCTCATCACCGGTGAGGTCGACCTCGACGGCGTGCCCGGAGCGTTCGACGCACTGGCGAACCCCGACGAGCACTGCAAGATCCTCGTCACGCCCTGACTGGGTTTGCCGTCGCCACGTTGGCCCCGCACTGTGGCCTCGTCCGTCGTGGGTACGGGCCGAAGGAGGCCGTGGCCGCCGTCTGGCAAGGGGAGGAGCCAGACGGCGGCCACGTGCTCCGCACCGGACCCGGGGGGAGGTCCGATCGGTGGTGGGCTAGTCGGCGAAGGCGGGCATCGTGGCCGGCTCGAAGATCTCGTGGCATGCCGTGGCGATGCGCTCGGCCCACACGCGGTAGCCCTCCGGGCCAGGATGGAAGCGATCGGCACAGAGCATCACGCGCCCGGCCTTCCGACTGAGGCCTGCGGGCCGGCTGGCGATGTCGACGCACACCACGTGGGCGTGCCGTGCCGCCACCCGGGCGCGCGCTGCGTCGAACCAGCGGGCGGCGAGCCCCGCCACGGACCGGAGCGGTTGGGCCATGCGGTCAGCCATCGCCATGTCCGGAAGGGTGAGCAGCACCACCGGCGTGGGCGCCAGCGCCGTGAGGATGCGATCGAGCTGGGCCGCGTACCGGGAGCGAGGTGTCGCGGCACCGACGTCGTTGGCACCGACGCACAGCACGACGAGGTCCGTACCCGCATCCACCATCGGCAGCTGCTCCGTGAGCACGTCGATCGCTCGAGCGCCGGGCACCGCGAGCATGGACACCTCGACCGGCCGCTCGAGGAGTCGGGCCGTGAGATGAGCGGGCGTGTCGACGATGTCCTCGCATCCGAGGCCGGTGGCGAGGCTGTCGCCCATCCACGTGATGCGCACCGGACGCGAGCCGAGGCCCTCGCCGACGTGCCCGGATCCCGGGATGGCGTCGGTGAACGGACGCTCACCACCGCGCGCCCGTCGTGCCTCCCAGGCGACCAGCGCCCAGAGGCCGGTCACCGCCGGGCCTGCCGCAATCCCGACCGCTCCGATCGCCCGTGTCCGCATCTCGTCCCTCCAAGGACCATTGGCTGTGCTGATCACATCGGACCAGTGGAGGGCCTCCTGAAGCCCAGATCTTCGGGCATTCGGCGCATCTCGGCCGAGGCGGTCACACTGGTGAACCGACCCGGGCGCGCGGCGCGACACAGGTCCCGAAAGACGATCACCACGACAAGGGGATGACGATGAACGCACGACTCCGACTCGCAGGGGGCGCGGTGGCCGCGGCCACGCTGGTGCTCACGGCGACACCCGCCGGCGCAGGAAGCAGCGACAGTTTCCACGGCACGTTCGAGGAGACCGCCTCGGGCGCCACCTTCGGCTACGACATCCACGGCTCGGCGAAGATGACCGTCGGCGACGGGACCACCACGGTCAAGGTCAGCATCGCCGGTCTCGACCCCGCGAAGACCTACGGAAGCCACCTGCACAACGGCACGTGTGCCGACGGTGGCGGTGGTCACTACCAGGACGCCGAAGGCGGGTCGACAACGCACGGCAACGAGCTGCACCTGTCCACCACCAGCGACCCGGCGGCCGGCCTCCGCGCGAACCCCGGTGGGGTCGCGCACGGCGGGGGGTCCACTGCGTGGGAGGCGCGGGTGACGAGCACGACCATGACGAACGCTCGCTCCATCGTCGTTCACGAACCGGGCGCACCCGCGGCGACCAACCGCATCACCTGTGCCGACCTGAGCTGACACTCCGGCGGCCCCGATCGTCGCCGCGCTCGCGCGGCGCGATCGGGGCCGCCGGCATCTGCGCGATGCTGAGGCGGTGAGCGAGCGCAACGTCCTCGGTGGCGAGCTGGAGCCGTGTGGGACGGACCCGATGACGGGCTTCTACCGCGACGGATGCTGTGCGACGGGTCCGGAGGACCTCGGCAGCCACACCATCTGCGCAGTCGTCACCTCCGAGTTCCTCGAGCACCAGGGCAGCATCGGCAACGACCTGACCACCCCGATGCCGCAGTACCACTTCCCTGGGCTCGTGCCGGGCGACCGATGGTGCGTCACCGCGGGCAACTGGGCTCGAGCCTTCAACGACGGAGTCGCCGCTCCGGTCGTGCTGGCGTCCACCAACGAGGCCGTGCTGGCGATCGTTCCACTGGAGGCGCTGCGCCTGCACGCCGTCGACGTGCCCGCTGACCCGAGCGCCCTCGACACCTGAGCGATCTACGCTCCGGCCATGGCAGCCACGCTCATCGGCGCCGTCTCCTCGACGCTCCCTGAGGACGACGACCACCCGTACCGCTCCGGCCCCTGGCGCCCGAACCGCCGCGAGTGGGACGCCGACGACCTCGAGGTCGAGGGCGAGCTCCCTGACGATCTCGCGGGGGTCTACCTCCGCAACACCGAGAACCCGGTCCACCCGGCGATCGGCAAGTACCACCCCTTCGACGGCGACGGCATGGTCCACCAGATCGCGTTCGCCGGCGGTCGAGCGAGCTATCGCAACCGGTTCGTGCGCACCGACGGGTTCCTCGCCGAGCAGGAGGCGGCCGAATCGCTGTGGACCGGCATGCTCGGCCACCCCGAGCAGTCCAAGCGCGAGGATGGCTGGGGTGCCCGCGGGCGGATGAAGGACGCATCGAGCACGGATGTGATCGTGCACAACGGCAAGGCGATCACGAGCTTCTGGCAGTGCGGCGACCTCTACGAGCTCGACCCGCGCACGTTGGAGACCACGGGCAAGGCCGCGTGGACCGCTGGCTTCCCGAGCCCCACCGGCGTGTCGGCCCACACCAAGCTCGACGAACGGACGGGGGAGCTCCTCGTGTTCGGCTACGGCAAGGACGCTCCGTACATGCACTACGGCGTGGTGAGCGCCGACGGTCGGCTCGAGCACTCGATCGACATCCCGCTTCCCGGGCCGCGCCTCCCCCACGACCTGGCCTTCACCGAGCACTACACCATCCTCAACGACCTGCCGTTGTTCTGGGACCCCGACCTGCTCGGCCAGGGCATCCACCTCCCCCGCTTCTACCCCGACGTGCCCAGCCGGTTCGCGGTCGTTCCCCGTCGGGGCAGCACCGCCGACATCAGGTGGTTCGAGGCCGATCCCACCTACGTGCTGCACTGGATCAACGCCTACGAGGACGGCGACGAGATCGTGCTCGACGGGTTCTTCCAGCACGACCCCTCGCCCCCCAAGCGAGACACCAGCGCGTCACACCTGGCGAGCGTCTACCGCTACCTCGACCTCGAGCAGATGCAGACGAGACCGCACCGGTGGCGCTTCAACCTCGTCACGGGGGAGACCCGGGAGGAGTCGCTGTCGGACCGGTTCATGGAGTTCGGGATGGTCAACGGCACCAGCGCCGGTCGCGCCTACCGGTACAGCTACAACATGACCGGCGAACCTGGCTGGTTCCTCTTCGACGGCTTGGTGAAGCACGACCTCCACACCGGGCACGAGGAGCGCTACGCGTTCGGCGAGGGCGTGTTCGGCAGCGAGACGCCGTTCGCACCGCGCCCCAACGCCGCAGCGGAGGACGACGGGTACCTGGTGACCTTCACCACCGACATGGCCCGCGACTGCAGCGAGTGCCTCGTGTTCGACGCCACCGACATCACCGCTGGCCCCATCGCGCGGGTGCGCCTGCCCGAGCGCATCAGCAGCGGTACGCACTCGTGCTGGACGCCCGCCTCCGCCCTTCCCACCGTGTGACCTACAGCTAGGGGCATCCGGGGCCGGTTGGGCGGTCCGGGATGCTCGGGTCGACGATCTCGATGTGCACGTGCGGCCATGCCGGCACCGCCGTGTCGTCCTCGACGGTCGACGCGAACGGGAGCACCCGAGCCTTCGCGGCGAGCAGGGTCACGCCCGCTTCCACGCGCTGGCCCTTCACGAGCGCAAGCCCTTCGATGTGCAGCACCTTGACCTCCCAGCCGGGGCGCGCATCGGGTTCGATCACCGCGTACTGATCGACCTTGTCGCAGTAAAGGGTGTAGGTGCCGGCTCGGAGCACCGTGCCGGTGACGGGCGCTCGCACCTCACGGTCGGGGGCCACGACGATGTCGGCGGCCCCCTGAGGGTCCGTGCCACGGTCGCGGTCTTCCTGCACGAACCACCGCGCCGCTCCCGCGACCGCGGCCTGGTGCTGCGCGCCGTCGTGACCCGACTGGTGGAAGCCGATGGCCTCCACCTGGTCTGAGGGGTGGTGCACCGTCACCGGCCCCACGGTGGCGTAGGGCAACCAGGTCTGCGCGGTCACCTGACGGGGCGGATGGGGCCGGGTGGTGGTGGAAGACCCGGCGGGATCAGACGGCGGGGCAGTGGTGGGGGGCGGGGGCACTGCCGTCGTGGACGTCGACGTGGAGGTGCTGGTGCTGGTCGAGGCGACGCTGGCGCGCTCGACGGGGCGCCGGGTGCTCGCCGCCTCTGCGCCCGTTCCGCACGACGCGACCGTGGCGACCAGCGCGGTCCAGCCAAGCGCACGCATCAACGAGGTCGCTCCCCAGGTCACGGGCCCAGGGTACGGCCACGCCGCCGACCTCATGCGTCGCGCGGGCCCCGTCTCGGCTCACAGACCCGCTCGACCCCGAGCGGTGGGTCAGCGGTCGGAGGTGGTGGGCGAGACGTCGATGTCCTCCAAGAAGATGCACTCGCCGGGGCAGTCCTCGGCTGCCGCAACGGCGGCGAGCACCTGACCCGTGTGCACCGGAGCCATGGAGCCTGAGCCGCCGGGGTCGTTCTGAGGCGCACCGTCCGGGCCCACCACGTAGGAGATGCCGTCCTCCAGGAGCACGAACAGCTCCGGGCAGTGGTCGGTGCAGAGACCGTCACCGGTGCACAGGTCCTGATCGATCCAGACGTGCAGCAAGGTTCCCCCTGATCGTCCCTGTCATGATCCCACGGTGATGATCCAGACGCTCGACCCATCCGCCCTCGTCCCGCGAGTCGGGTGAGCCCGGTGGTCACGATCCGCGCCGTCGGGGTGTTCTGTGGCTCCTCGAGCGGACGCGGCGACACCTACCTCGACGCCGCGCGCGGCCTCGGCCGGCTCCTGGCCGAGCAAGGGGTGGGGCTCGTGTACGGCGGCGGAACGGTGGGCCTCATGGGCGCCGCCGCCGACGCCTGCTTGGCGGGCGGGGGGCGGGTGACGGGCGTGATCCCACGGGGGCTGTTCGCCCGCGAGATCGAGCATCGCGGCGTCACCGAGCTCCACGAGGTCGCGACGATGCACGAGCGCAAGGCCCTCATGTACGACCGCTCCGATGCGTTCATCGCGCTCCCTGGTGGGCTGGGCACGCTCGACGAGCTGGCCGAGGTGGCCACCTGGGGTCAGCTCGGCCTGCACGCCAAGCCGATCGTGCTCCTCGATGTCGACGGGTTCTGGCAGCCCTTCGTCGATCTGCTCGATCGCATGGTCGACGCCGAGCTCCTGCGACGGGAGAACCGTGCACTCATCGCGGTGCGAGGGAGCGCCGTCGAGGCGATGGCTCACCTGCGGACGACCCGGCCCGAGCACGTCGAGAAGTGGATCACCCCCGAAGACCGTTGAGTCACGCGAACGTGCGCACGAGCGCAAGCACCGCGTCGGCGTCAGGGCCCTCGGCGGTGAGTGCTGTCTCTCGGGCGCTCGCCCGTTGACCAGCCACCTCGCACAGGTCGAGGGCCGGGCCAGACACCGTGGTCAGCGCCGGCTCCTCAGGGGCAAGGTCCCACACCTCGCCCTCGGGGCCGGTCAGCACAAAGCGCACCGGGCCGCTGAGCTGGCGGCCAGCGGCGCCAAACGCGTATGGCAGCGTGCGCCAGGCGAGGCGAGCGATGTGCCTCAGGCGGCTCGTCACGACGATGGGCCGGCCGAAGGCGGCCAGCGCGTCGCCGGTATGGATCCAGCACTCCGCGAGGCGGGTGGTGGCGAGGGTGCGGGCGGCGAGCTCTCCCGCCACCCACGCCACTCGCGCGCTCGGATCGGTCGAGCTGAGCTGGGTTCGCAGGGCCGCCGCGCCATCCCGCCATCGCCCGTGCACCGCGGCCGGCGCAGCCCCGCGCTGGCTGGCCACCAGCGCGCCAGCTCCGTCGTCGACCGAACCCACTCCCTCGAGCCCGCCGGCCAGCGTCGTGAGGGACTCGTGGAACCGACCCTGCAGGCTGGCGAGTGCCATCTCGTCGGTCTGGGCGAGGTGCAACACCAGATCGCTCACGACCCACCCCGGGCACCGCGGCGTCGGCGTGTTCCACTGCGCCTCGGTGAGCGGCTCGACCAGTGCATCGAGCTCCGCATGCTGATCAGTGAGTGCCGCGAGGATCGTGTCCACGGGCCGACTGTAGGAGCCCCCGGCCCAGGGGGCCGGATGCTCCTCCTCCACCGCTACCCGATGTGGCGCAGCGAGTCGTCGAGACCCCCGGGGCGACTCGACGTGAGCCACGCCGCGCGCTGACGCGCCACGCACTCGATGAGGTCAGCAGCCCGCACCTCGGCGTCGGGCACCAGCACCCCCGCGCGCGCTGCCAGCCGCCAGGCGCCCTGGCGGGCGAGGCGCACCACAGCGTCGAGCTCGTCGGGGATGGCGCGCTCGCCCACGGACGGCAGGCGGCCCACCCGCTCCAGCGCGCCCTCGAGCTCCTCGAGCGTGTCCGCATGGGCCGTCGGTTCGCCCTTGCCGATCAACGGAAGCGGACGGGTGGGGTCGAGGGCAGCAAAGAGCGGGCTGCCGTTGAACGTGGCCACCCCAGACCGGCCATAGAGATCGCCGAGGTCGTCGAGCAGTGACCCGAGCCCATCGACCCCGACCAGCGCGTCGACCTCCACGGTCACCTCGTGGTCCGCGTTGGCGTGGGCACACCACGCCACTCCGGCGCCGTAGACGAGCGGGAGCAAGCTGATGGCGAGCGGCTGCAGGTGGCCGTTGTCACCCCAGTCGGCGACGAGGTAGCCACCCGCACCCTGGTCGCGACCGACGATCGCCGCGTCGAGCAGGTTCTCGCGCGCGTTGGTCCACCGGCCGAGCAACGTGTTCCACGAGGACGTGCCCGGTGCCACCCAGAACGGATAGCCGGTGTCCACGAAGCTGCGCGCGTGCGAGGAGAACCCGAGGTGCGCGTCGTCGGGGAGGCCGAGCGTGTCGAGGAGGTCGGGCCCGAGGCCGGCGAGCAACCCGAGCTCCCCCGACGGCGCTTCGTAGTTCCAGACGACGGCGGTGGCGCCGGCCGTGGGGAGCTGCTCGACGAGGTGGGGATGCCGCCGCAGGACGTCGCCCCAGAACAAGACGTGGTGGCCGTCCGCGACGAGGGGCTCGATGAGCCGGTTGAGGTGCTCGAGGTAGACAGCAGCTCGCCCTCGCTGGGCCACATCGCGGGCGCTCGCCCCCTGCCCGAGCTCGAAGGGCTCATCCGCTCCGATGTTCACGAGGCGGCTCGAGAGATGGGACAGGAGCTCGCGGACGAGACCGAGGGCGAACCGCGCGTTGTCCGGGGTCGGCGCGAGGGTGGATGGCGCCATCGGACGACCCGAGAAGGGACTCGTCGCCCCATCGGGGCACTCGGCCCGCCAGCGGTGCGCGTCGTGACGCAGCCAGCGCTCCATGTGCCCGAAGGTGTTCTGGTTGGCGACGAGCGCGATGCCGTGTGACTCGCAACGACGCTCCAGCCGCTGCAGGTCCTCGACGCTCAACGGCGACGCGTCCTGCCACACCTCCTCATGACCGGCATAGGCGAAGGTGTGCTCCATGTACAGCTCGAGGTGGTTGTAGCGCAGCATCGCCAGCACATCGACGAGCCAATCGAGGGTCTCGTTGGTGGGCACTCGATCGCGCGAGATGTCGAGCATGAAGCCGCGCTGCAGGTGGTCTGGGTGGTCGACGATCCGCTGCGCGCGCATCGGCGACTCGACGCCAAGCGCGGCAAGCGTCGCCCCGGCGTAGCGCAGGCCCGCCTCGTCTGCGTGCCGGATGGTGGTCCCCGCTGCAGCGACCACGAGCTCGTAGCCCTGCGCGGGGAGGGTTGGGTCGTGGATGACCTCGACGGTGGCGGCTGACCCCTCGCCACCGAGGTGCTCGACGTGTCGAGGGACCGGGAACATCTGGGGAGCCTGTCAGACGTCGCTCGTGCGGCCGCACGATCCCCGCGATCTACCCCATCACGGCCGCAACGCGGGTGCCGCGGACGCCCCCAGGGTTCACCCTCGCGCCCGGTGTGGTGCTCCTTGTCAAACGCATCGGTCTGGCGCGACGTTGGACGTGGGGGTGGACCTTCGCGGGCCCGACCTCCGCAACCGAAGGGAGAGCACATGTACCTGTTCACGCGCACAGGGAGGTTCGGTCCCGGGAACGTTGGCGCATCGATGTCGTTCGTGACCTCGGTGACCGACAAGGTCCACCAGGAGACCGGACTCGACGTCCACTCGTGGGGTGCGACCATGTCGCCCGAGCTCGGCACGGTGGTGTGGGCGGCGTTCGTCGACTCGCTCGAGGAGCTCGAGGCCGTCCAAGACAAGCTTGCGGTGTCCGACTCGTTCATCGCGCTGGCCGAGAGCGGCGCGAAGTACTTCCTGGGTCCGTTGCAGGACGGCCTCGCGCAGGTGGTCACCGGCACCTTCGACCCGACCGCGCCCCTGCCGTCCTACGTCACGGTGGCGCGCGCCACCGCGGCCAACGGTCGGTTGAGGGAGGCGATGGCAGCAGGTGTGGAGATCGCCGACACCGCCACTCGCATCACCGGCGTGCCGACGGGGTTCCTCGTGGACGCCACCGGGGCCTTCGGCGGGTGCCGCTGGAACAGTGGCCATCCCGACATCGGCAGCGTGGAGCGCGCCGAGGCGGCCCTGATGGCCGACGACAGCTGGCTGGAGCTCATCGACCGTGTGAGCCCCTGCTACGAAGCCGGCGCCACGCAGTCGATGTACCGCCGCATCATCTGACCAACCCCATCACGGGCGGGCCGCCAGCAGGTCGTCCCGCGTCAGCACTCGACGGGCCGCGCGCGTTGCGTCCACTGGACGTTCCGCTGCCGCAGCGGCCGCGAGCCGTTCCAGCACGGCGGGGTCGCCGAACACCTCCTGGGGCGTGAGCAGGAGGCTCATCGTGCGCGCCACGATCACGGACAGCTCGGGATCGCCGGAGGCGGCGATCCGGCGAAGGGTGGCCAGGTCGAGGCGTGGCGCTGCTGGCGCGCGGCTCGGAGGTGGCTCGCCCTGAGCCTCCGCGGGCACCGCAGGAGCGGGCACCGACGCGGCCGCGTCGGTGAGCACCGAGATGTCGTACCAAGGCTCGACGCGGGCGGCGCTGGCGGACTCGTAGGCGCGCGACGCGACATCCCGATCATCAGGATGCGCGGCCAGCGCGTCGGCAAGCAACGTGGCCTGGAGCACGGCGAGCGACGAGCCCCGGCCATAGAGCGGGTTCGTGCACGTGTGGGCATCGCCGACCGCGAAGAAGCCGTGCGCGAGGGGCGCACCCGACGCATCACGGAACCGGCGAATCCGGTTGATCAGCCCTCCCATCGCTTGAACGGGTGTGATGGGAACGCCCCCACGGCGCACCACCGGTTCCATCTCACGGAAGAGCGGGAGCACGGCCTCGAAGCAGGCGGGGTCGCGCAGGTGAGCACGCAGCTCGGCATCGCTCGCGTCCACGGCAAGCGTGGCGGAGTACGTGCCGTTGTCCGCCCCGGCCACGACGAACCCGACACCGGCTCGGCGACCACCCTGGTAGCCCATCGGCGCATCGGCCGCGTCGGCGCTGCGGTAGAAGCGCGACAGGTAGATCGTGCCAGTTGGGTGCTCCTCCTCGTGCAGGTCGACGCCGTGCTCGGCGAACCAGCCGGGCAGGTCGCCACGCCGTCCCGCGCTCGCCACGACGATGTCGGCGCTGAGCTCGGTTCCGTCCTCGAGGCGAACCCCACGGACCGGCAACGGCCGGTCGGCGCTCCCTCCGTCCGCCAGGAGACCTGACACCCCGACACCGACGCGCAGGGTCACCCCATCCTCCGCGAGGGCGCACTGACGGAACACCCACTCCAGGGTGGTTCGACGACAGCTGAGGACCTGGAGGTCCTCAGCATCTCGTGCGTAGGTGGGCGAGTCGGGCGAGACCGACGGCGGCATGATGCTCACCTCGCTGACGCCGGCGCGGAGGAGCGCCTGGAGCACGTCGGGGAACCGGTCCCGGAGGATGACGCGGATCAACGCCGGGAAGCCGTGGGTGTGACGAACCTGCGCTGCGCCACGGCGATCCCACTCGAACGCACCCTCGACGTCCTCGGGCATCGGGGTGTCGTCGCGCTCGATGACCACGACGTCGCGGCCTGTCCGGGCCAGCGCGATCGCCGCGGTGAGGCCACCGATCCCTGCCCCGACGACCACGACGTCAGCTGCCCTCGTCACCACGCCTCCTGCTCGATGCTCGGGCGAGTCTGCCCTACCGGACCGGCATCTGACCCACCCTCAGGTGGTCGCGGGGTTTGCCGCGGTCTCGGACGGGGAAGTTCTCCTCTCATGGTCGCTGGACAATCGGTCCGGCACACACGAGAGGACGAGACATGGGCTACGGAGTGAGCATCTTCCTGCTGGCGGTCGGAGCGATCCTGACATGGGCAGTGAACGTGTCCGTCGAGGGCCTCGACCTTGAGGTCATCGGCGTGATCCTGATGGTGGTCGGTGCCATCGGGCTGCTGTTCTCGCTGCTGTTCTGGTCGAGCATCAGCGAGCGTCGCCGAGGCGGCGACACCGTGATCGAACGAGGCACCGTGATCGAGCGGGACGTGACCCCGTGAGCGCCGTCGTCGTGCTCCTCATCTTGGCGCTGCTCTTCGGAGGCGCCGGGCTCTTCATCGAGGGCTTGAAGTGGGCCCTCATCGTGGCCCTCGTCCTCCTGGTGCTCGGTGCGGTGTCTGGTCGACGGACGCGGGTCTGACCTCGACCCTCTGACGCCGGCGGCCTGAGCGGGTCTGTCTGCTTCCGCCGAAAACGGCGGGGGTAGACAGACTTGTCTCGTTTTGCTAGGACGATGGTCGGACAGACCTGCTCGACAGGGGCAGGGACGGGCGATCACGTTCTCATCGGCCCCGCACTCAACGAGGTGTCCCCCCGTGAACCCAGGTCATGTGGTCGATCCCGCCGCCGAGCTCGACCCAGGGTTCGGGGCGTGCTGCACCGTCGATGGCGACGAGGCCGTGGTCTCGATCTGGGGGGAGGTCGACCTGGCCGCACGCGACGAGCTGTGGAGCGTCATCGAGGCCGCCCTCGACCGCGGTGACCGCCTGGCCATCGACCTCACGGAGACGACGTTCTTCGACTCCATCGGCCTTGGCGTCATCCTGCGAGCCAGCCAAGAGCGCGGGCCCGGAGCCGACCCCATCGTCCTTCGGTCCCCGAGCGACGCGGTGTGCAAGCTCCTTCGCATCACCGGCGTGGACAAGATCGTCAGCATGGAGCGGCCGCCCACGGCGGCCTAGGTCCCCGAGCACGTGGTGACGGGGGCCACCGTCACCTACACGAGGTCGCCGAGCGTGTGCAGTGCCTTGCGCAGCAGGCGCGACACGTGCACCTGGCTCACGCCGACCCTCGCCGCGATCTCGGCTTGGGTGAGGTCTTCGAAGTAGCGCAGGTACACGACCGTTCGCTCGCGCTCGGGGAGCTGCCGCATGAGCGCTCGGACCGTCACCCGCACCTCGGCCAGCTCCGGGGACGTGCCGTCCCGAAGCGTGTCCGCGATCGTCGGGCCGTCGCCCGATCCCGCCGGGGCATCGACTGAGTCCGGGCGGTAGGCGGCGCCCGCCTCCATCGCCTCGAGCACCGCATCCTCATCGACGCCGATGTGCGCCGCGATCTCGGCGACCGTGGGGCTGCGACCCTGCAGGTGATGGAGCTCGGCGACCGCTGGACCGACGCGCAGGTGGAGGTCCTTGATGCTGCGCGGCACACGGATCGACCAGGTCTTGTCGCGAAAGTGGCGCTTGATCTCGCCGAGCACCGTGGGGGTCGCGAACGTCGTGAACGCAGCCCCGTGTTCTGGGCTGTACCGCTCCACGGCCTTCAGGAGCCCGAGCTGCGCGACCTGGACGAGGTCGTCGAGGGGGACCCCACGGTTGGCGAATCGGCGCGCGAGCGCCTCGGCAAGCCCGGCGTAGCGCTCGATGAGCAGGTTCCGGGTCTCCGGATCCCTGCTCGTCGCATACGCCGCGAAGAGCTCGTCCGATGAGCGGATCGGGTCAGTCACGAACCCGAGGGGCGGCTGGATCCCATGCGGAGCATGAACGATCCGCCGGTGGGACCCAGGTCGAGGCTGTGCTCGTCGGCAACCGCCTCGAGGATGTGGCCGACGAGCTCGTCTCGCTCCGCACCCGCCGCCATGCCGTCGCGGAAGGCCGCACGGCCATCGATGCGGATGGCGTCAACGCCGTCAGCGCAGTACGTGAGGGTGAGGGTGCCCTCCCCCTCGCAGGACTCAACGACAGCGGTGCACAGCTCGGAGACCGCGATGCGGAGGTCCTCGATCGTGTCGTAGTCGAATCCAAGCTTCGTGGCCGCAGCGGAGGCCACCAGGCGAGCGAACCGGATGTGGTCGCTGCGCGCCGGGATCGTGAGCGTGAGATCGATGACCGCGCCGTCCGTCGCCGAGCTATCCATGAGCGAACGGTACCCAGGTGAACCGGCGGGTCCGTGCCGAAGGCATCAGGACGACGACGGGTCGGGGGAGATCTGACCTTCCCCACGCACTCGGGCGCCACGCTCGTTCGCCGCGCGGTGCTCCTCGGCCACGGCCGGATCGACATCGGTGGGCGCCGCTCGCTCCTCCTCGGGCGTGGGAGGCCGGTCGGCGTCGTGGGGAGCCTGTGCGTCGCGCTCCGCAGCCGTGGTGGCGGGATCGTTGGAGGGGTCGGTCGCGGGATCGCTCATGAGCGTGGCCTACCCGAGCGAGGCGCAGGACAAACCGGCGGGGTCAGATGCTGAAGCTCACCTTGTTCCCGGATGCGGAGTGCTCGACGCGAAGCCCGTTCGAGAGCTGCTCCACGATCTTCAGTCCGAACCCGCCGCTCTGGCCGGGATGGGGCCAGCCGGCGGCAGGGCCGAACGCGGGACCGTGATCCCTCACGCACGCGTGCACCGACCCGGGGACCACGTCGACCTCCAGCACGACGAGATCGTCGGCGGTGGGCGTGCCATGGCGGATCGCGTTCGTGACGAGCTCGCTGACCACCAGCTCACAACGACCGACCTGATCCTCGGACAGCCAGTGGTGCAGCATCCGCACGAGGCCGCGAGCGGCACCCACCGAGACGGGATCAGCCGGCAGGTGCATCGCGAACCGCAACGTCGGTCGAGCGTCGTCACTCACCAGCGAACCAGTCGGCCACCCCGGCGACCTCGAGCAGGCGTCGAACCGCGTCGGAGCACCCGCCGATCGAGAAGGTGAGGTTGCGCTCCATCGCGTGCGCTCGACACGTGAACAGCGCGCGCAGGCCGGAGGAGTCCATGAACGTCACCTCGCCGAGCTCGACGACCACCGCTGCGGCGGTCGTCCCGTTCACAGCATCGACGACGCGCGCCACGAGGTCCGGCTCCGCCGACAGGTCCAGCTCGCCGGTGCAGATCACGGTCAGGACGCCGCCACCGTCCTCGAACGAGAGGTTCCAGTCGTCTGTCATGGAGCCCGCTCCCCCTCCACCATCGATCCAGAGACGCCACCGGCCGTTCCGTGGCGCTCCCGCCATCGGTTGTGGCCCTGATCATGCCGCACCAGCCACATCCGAGGTGTCGCGCGGGTGCGGAGGCGCCCGCGAACTGGGAGTCGTGCTCGGCGGTCGATGGCTCGAGCGCGCTCACATGATCCCTCCTCGCCTGTCGCTACGGTCACCGTTCCTCGAATCTCCGTATCTCAAACCACCTGAACGCGAACGACGGTGGGCGTGCCCGTCCCGCCAGCACGTGCGGTCGGGCAGGCCAGGTAGGGTGCCCTTGTGGGGACAGCGGTGGCGACCACCGCGCCGGCATCGGCGCGCGAGCGGATCCTCACCGCCGCGTACGACCTCTTCGCCCAACGTGGCGTGCGCGACGTGGGCATCGACGAGGTCATCGAGCGCGCTGGGGTCGCCAAGGCCACGCTCTACCGCCACTTCTCATCGAAGGACGCGCTCGTGCTCGCGTTCCTCGAGCGTCGGGAGCAGCGATGGACGATCGGGCTGGTCGAGTCGGAGGCTCGACGCCGCGGGAGCACCCCCGACGAGCGGCTGCTCGCGATCTTCGACGTGTTCGACGACTGGTTTCAGAGTGCCGGCTTCGACGCCTGTTCGTTCATCAACGTGTTGCTCGAGATGGGCTCGGAGCACCCGCTCGGCAAGGCGAGCATCGGCCATCTGCGGAACATTCGCACGATCGTCACCCAGCTGGCCACTGAAGCGGGATGCACCGAGCCGACGGAGCTGGCGCACTCGTTGCACATCCTCATGAAGGGCTCGATCATCGCCGCGGCGGAAGGCGACGCCCTCGCGGCCAAGCGAGCAAAGGCCATGGCCCGCCGATTGGTCGACCAGCACAGACCTCGCTGATCCACTCCCCAACCTCGTGTAGGGGCGGAGGCATCCTCCAACTCCAGTTGACAGTTTGCTCCATCTGGAGATATAGGTAAGGAGGAACCTGAACCGTCGAGAGAAAGGGGCTTCCCATGCTGATGCGCACCGACCCGTTCCGCGAGCTCGACCGACTGGCCCAGCAGGTGCTGGGCACTCCGGCTCGACCGGCCGCCATGCCCATCGACGCCTACCGCCACGGTGAGGCGTTCGTCGTCGAGTTCGACCTCCCTGGGGTTGACACCAGCTCCATCGACCTCACCGTGGAGAAGAACGTGCTCACGGTGCACGCCGAGCGGCCGCGCACCGCGGTCGACGGTGTGGAGCTCCTGGTGGGCGAGCGGCCCCATGGAACCTTCAGCCGCCAGCTGTTCCTCGGAGAGGGCCTCGACACCGACGGCCTCGACGCCAACTACGCCGATGGCGTGCTGGTCGTTCGGGTGCCCATCGCGGAGAAGGCGAAGCCCCGCCGCGTGCCGATCGGCGTCACTGCCAAGGAGACACGGGCGATCGACGCGACGTCCGAGGAGGCCGCCACGGCCGCGAGCGACGACCTCGTGGGCTCCTCGACGTGACCGGTGCGGGCAGACCATGACGCTGCCGTTCGACGATGCGCACGCTCCGCTGTACACGGTGGGCCAGGTCGCCGGGATGCTCGACGTCCAGCCGGCGTTCCTACGTAGGCTGGACGTCGAGGGCGTGGTGCAACCGGCGCGATCCGACGGCGGCCAGCGGAGATACAGCCGCAGTGAGGTCGCTCTGGCCCAGCACGTGTCCCAGATGGCCGACGCCGGGATGAGCTTGGCAGGGATCCGCCGCATCCTCGTGCTCGAAGCCGAGGTGCGCGCGCTGAAGGCGCAGATCGAGCGCCTGGCCAGCTCGGCGTAGCCGGCTGCCCGAGTCAGGTGGGGTCAGGGCCCTCGTCGAGGGGCGGGCGGACGTCGAGCAGGGCGCCCACGCCTGAGATCTGCAGCATCTTGCGGATCGTGGGGCTCGGGTCACGCACGACCAAGGCCTCCTGAGCCTGACCGAGGCGCTGATGCGCCGCCACGAGAACGGCGAGCCCGCTCGAGTCCATGAACGTGGTGGCCGCGAGGTCGACCTCGACGCACCCACACCCGCGCATCGCCTCGTCCATCACCGCTCGGAACTGACCTGCCGTGGACAGATCGATCTCGCCCCGGACCGAGACGATGGCGTGTCCATCATGACGGGTCACCTCAACGACGAGGTGGTCGGGTCGATCCTCCTGCATTGCAAGCCTCCAGCAGCGGGTGATGCGAAGCCCTGTCGGATCAAGACCAGCGGAGCGAATGTAGCAAGACCAGGCGGTCTTGCGGCGCGGGCGCCAGGACGCGGGGCATGGTCAACGTCGACCGGGGCGAGCGAGGAGCGAACCCGCCCGACCTCTTCCTCAACGCGAGCGAGTTCCACGCCTCGGTGCCGAGCGTTCACCTGATGGTCAGTTGACCGGGCGCCGCACATCCATCACCATCCACACCGATGTCGGGTCATGGGAACAGCCGCGGAGCAGTGGCGCTGCCGCTGTGCTCATGAGCACGATCAACTTGGGTCGACGGCTCACCGCCGAAGCGACCGGCACCGCGCTGCTGGTCGCCATCGTCGTCGGATCGGGGATCTTCGCCGAGCGGCTCTCACCCAGCGACCCCGGTCTCCAGCTGTTGGAGAACTCGACCGCGACCGCCGGCGGGCTCATCGCGCTGATCCTGGCGTTCGGGTCGGTCTCAGGCGCCCACTTCAACCCCGTCGTCTCGCTCGCCGACCGGATCTTCGGCGGCATGACCACACGGGAGCTCGTCGCCTACGTCCCCGCCCAGGTCGCCGGGGCCTGCGTCGGCGCCATCGTGGCCAACCTCATGTTCGACCTCGACCCCATCGATGTGTCCACACACGCCCGATCGGGCACCGGGCTGTGGCTCGGCGAGCTGGTCGCCACCTTCGGCCTCGTCATGGTGATCCTCGGCGTCGTGCGCTCCGGTCGGCCTTCAGCCGCACCGTTCGCCGTTGGCGGCTACATCGCTGCTGCCTACTGGTTCACCTCCTCGACCAGCTTCGCCAATCCCGCGGTCACGATCGGTCGGACGCTCACGGAGTCGTTCGCGGGCATCGAGCCGTCCTCAGCCCCCGCCTTCGTCGTTGCCCAGCTGCTCGGCGGGGGTGCCGCCATCGCGCTGAGCCGCTACCTCCATCCCGGGCAGCCGGCCACCGAGCTGCTCCTCCCGCACGAGCAGGCCGGCAACCGCTGATGGCCGATCACGTCGCCCGCTCGCAGCCCGAGGGCGACCTCCCCACCGTGCTGTTCCTCTGCGTCCACAACGCGGGCCGCTCCCAGATGGCGCTTGGGTGGTTCAACCACCTCGCGGCCGGTCGTGCTGTCGCGTGGTCGGGCGGGTCCGAGCCCGCGAAGGAGATCAACCCGGCTGCCGTCGCGGCTATGGCGGAGGTCAGCATCGACATCACGCGGGAGCTGCCCAAGCCCTGGACCGACGAGATCGTGCAAGCGGCGGACGTCGTCGTCACCATGGGCTGTGGGGACACGTGCCCGTACTTCCCTGCCAAGCGATATGAGGACTGGGCGCTCGAGGACCCCGCCGGTCGAGACGTCGACGCCGTCCGCCCGATCCGCGACGAGATCGCCGACCGGGTGCGCGCGCTGCTCGATTCGCTCGGCATCCCCGCCGCCTGACGGCCCCTTCTCGGTCGACGAGCTCCCGACACGTTTGCTGCAGCCCGGTCTCAGCAATGCCCCGCGGGGGAAGAAGGAACCCATTCCAACCCACCACGGAGGTTTGCCATGAACGCCCTCGACCTGCTCATCGCCGACCACAACCGAGTCCGTGGGCTCTTCGCCCGGTTCAATGCGGCCAAGGAAGTGGACGACACGCCCGCGATGATCGAGCTCGCGGAGAAGATCTTCGACGAGCTGACGGTCCACACCACCATCGAGGAAGAGGTCTTCTATCCCGAGGTGCACGACGCCACAGAGGAGGTCGCTGAGACCGTCGACGAGGGGCTTCAGGAGCACCACGTCGTCAAGGTCCTCATCGAGGAGCTGCAACGGATCGAGGGCGCCCCCGACGAGTGGATCGCCAAGATGGCGGTCCTCATCGAGAACGTGGAGCACCACGCCGAGGAAGAGGAAAAGGAGCTGTTCCCGCCGCTGCGCAACCGGCTCGCCGTCCGGCTCGAGGAGATGGCCGTCACGCTCGACGCTCGCAAGGCCGACCTCGGCGCACCCGTCCTTGCCGACAAGATCGACCTCTCCAAAGCGCAGCTGCTCGACCTCGCAAGAGAGCAGGAGATCCCAGGCCGCTCCAGCATGAGCCAGGAGGAGCTCGCCGCCACCGTGGCCCCAGGATGAGGCACGCTGGGGGCACTGCCGAGGTCGCCGAAGCCACGTGCTCACGGCTGCGAGAGCGACGTCGGCTAGCCCCAGGGTACGGCGGGTACAACCCGATCGACCGCGCCGAATGTCCAGGAGGTGTTCAGGTGTCCCAACCTCGGGAAGCCGTCGTCGCCCCGTCAGCCACCTCGCGCGAGACCGACGTCGTGACGTCTGGCGGGGACCGGCGTAGCCGAACGAGCCGGGCGCTGCACCACGTCGGTGAGATCGCGTCCAGCGAGTGGACGGCGGCGGCGGTCTCAGCCGCGGTGGCTGCGTGGGTGGGTCTCTACGCGGCCCGGGGGTTCCCGCCGTGGATGGCAGCCACACTGGAGATCACGGCAGCCTCGATGACCCTGGTGATGGTGTTCGTCATCCAGCACACCCAGCGTCGGCGCTGGGATGCGACGCAGCTGAAGCTCGACGAGCTGGTTCGGGCTTCGGGTGCCGACGACAGCATCGCTGAGATCGAGGTCGACGGTGACGAGCTCGAGCGGCGGCGCAGGGATCGAGGAGGACGGTGATCACATCGCGTCAGGTGCGTCGCGAGCGCTGAGGCAGTCCGCACTCGCTCAGTCAGTGCCCGTCAGCGCGACCAGCCCGGATAGGAAGGCGGCCTCACCCGGCCCTGCCTCGGGGCCGTAGCGGACCACCGCCAAGCCCCGACCACCGCACGCGCGACACCGCACTGCGACGACCGCCGCCATGTCACTGGGATCCGATGCGCCCTCGAGACGACGGAACAACTCGACCTCCACGGTGCTGGGTTCGGCGCAGACGCCACACACCCGGCAGCACAATCGTCCATCGGCGTGGACGAAGAACTCGGTCGTGTACCCGAGCCCGGACAGCTCGGCGAGGACCTCGACCAGTGTCACGTCCTGAGGGACTCCCGCGACGGGCGCCCCACCCACCAGCTGACCCTCCGGTTGAGGCATGGCCGGCCCAGCCCGGGAAGCGCCAGCGTTACCGCCAGACCTCCCATTCCCCAGGCACGTCGTGGGCCAGGGGAGCGGCTCGTCGGGACCGAGAAGGAGGTCGTCCACGTTCGACATGTCAGGATCTTTCCCAACGGCCGGCAACCTCATCCTTCGCTCGTATGGAGGCTTGGCGTGACGGGTACGTGGAACGTGAGCACGGGTCTGTGAGGTCGCCGCTGTCACGCAGCCCTGACCGGAGGTCGGCCAATGAGTGGGATCGCAGTGATCACCGAAGCGTGCATCGACGTCAAGGATCGGGCCTGCGTGGATGTCTGTCCCGTGCAGTGCATCTATGAGTTCGATCCCGCCAAGGGCGTGCTCTTCTCCGAGGAGGAGCACGGGAGCGGGATCATCGAGAACACGCACGCCCCCAGCCCGGACGTGGCCGTGTTCGGCGACAGCATCCTCTACGTCAACCTGGACGAGTGCACCTCGTGCACTGCGTGCTACCAACCCGACGTCTGTCCGGTCGGGGCGATCTACGCGGAAGAGCAGCTTCCGGATGGCTCGCCGACCAGCGCGAAGTACAACGCGTCAGACCCGAACAAGGGCCACGATCACCGGTTCTTCCTGCAGCACAGCCGCGACGTCTTCGCGGACTGACGGCAATCCGTCGCATCGGCCCACCGGGTCAGCTGCGAGACCGCGGGAGCCCATCGAGCGCTCCGGGCGCCAGCGATCCGTCCACGACGGCCGAGGCGACATCGGCAAGGCGCAGGTTGTGGTTGCGGGCGTGGTTGCGCAAGACGCGGAACGACTCCTCGAGCTCGAGACCGCGACGTTCGGCGACCATGCCCTTGGCCTGCTCGATCACGACGCGCGTGTTCAGCGCGTTGTTGAGCTGCACGTTGAGGATCTGCGCTTCGAGCACGGCACGGTGCTGGAGGATGGCGATCGTCGCGATGTCAGCGAGGGCTTGCCCGGCATCGATGTCAGGCTGCTGCATGTGACCAGGCAGGGTGTGGAACAGGTTGAGCGCGCCGATGACGACGCCCCGCAACCGCATGGGAAGGGCGTGGGCCGATTGGAAGCCAGCCGCCCGGGCCTCTGGGGCAAAGCGGGGCCAACGGGAGTCGGCGTCGCTCAAGCTCTGGTTGACCACGGGTTGGCCGCTGCGCCAGGTGTCCAGGCACGGACCTTCCTGGGCCTGCACCTCGAACAGCTCCAGGAGACGCATCGCTTCGCTGGACGACGCCATCACCCGGAGGCCGTCGTCCGGCCCTGCGAGCATGATCCCGGCGGCGCTCACATCGAGGACATCGACGCAGTGATCCGTGACGCGGGTGAGCAGCTCGACGACGTCGAAGTCGGCGACGAGGGTGTCCGCGACCTCCACCATGGCCTGGGCCAGCTTCGCCTCTCTCGGCATCGGTTCTCCGATCGACTGAGCGGTGGTCGCGTTCGTGGGAGGGGCGCTCCGCTCGATCATCGTAGGCGCTGCCTGGTCACGCGGTTCCCTGGGTCCCGGCGTCGGGAGCGAAGCGGAGCGTGCGCGCGACCACCTGCTCAGCAACGGAGGTCAAGGTTGCGTCGCTGCCGAAGGCATGGGCTCGGAGACGCACGTGCGCGTCGGCGATCGACACCCGGAGCTGAGCGGCGACCATCCCGGCCGCCTGATGGACCACGTAGCGGAAGTCGGCATCGACTGCGAGCTCGGAGGCGAGCGTTCCGGGGCGCGCGCCGGCCTGGAGGAGCAACACGGACTCGGCGGCGACGTCGGCCATCACGAGGGCATCGGCATGCTGGTCGTCGCTGAGGTGCCCAGACGCGTCGTTGTAGAGGTTCATGGCGCCGAGGCGCACCGCCCCGACCCGCATCGGAAACCCGAAGACCGCCCGCGCTCCAGCGGCGAGCGCCGGGCCGCTGAAGCCGAGCCAGCGCGGCGTCTCCGGCGTCTCGAGGTCAGGTTCGAGCACTGGTCCGCCACGGTGATGCGCATCGATGCAGGGACCTTCGCCGAGGTCGTACTGGAGCTGTTCGATGAGCGCACTCGTCGCGTCGGTGGTGCAGATCGACCCGCGAGACACCTCACCGGACATCAGCATCAGCCCGGCTCCCGTGGTTCCCGTGCTCTGGGCGCAGACGTCGCAGAGACGCTGGGTCGCCAGGTCAGTGGTCCCCCCGGCCGAGAGCAGGGCCAGGATGCGGAGCTTGCGCCGACCGGGCACCGGTCACCGACCACCGTGATGTGGGCTGGTTGCGAGTACCTGACACGCGGGCGCGCGCGGCATCAGCTCCTGCTCGCCGCGGACTCGAGCGGGATGTCTTCGATCAGGTCGGCGAGACCGCAGATGTCGAGCAGGCGCCGGGCACACGCGGACGGTGACCGCACGATGAGGCTGCGCCCCCGATCAGCGAGGAACCGCCGCGTCGTGACGAGCGCCGCGATCGTGCTCGCGCCCATGAACGTGACACCCTGGAGGTCGATGACCAGCGCGTCGTCGCTGGCGGCGATGCCCCGAGCCATGTCGGCCGCCAGCACCACCTCGTTGGAGATGTCCTGCTCACCGACGACGGCGACCGCGACCGATCCAGTGCGGTGCGGCGGCCAGGTCGTGAGCGCGGGTGTTCGTTGTACGACTGCGGGGACCTCGGCGAGAGCCATGCACCCTCCTGGGACATCGGGCGATCATGAGGCGCTACCGAGGTCCAGAGCATCGCTCCCGGGGCCGGCCGCTTGGGCAGGTCCAACACGTGTGGGTTCTGCCGTGTCGACGACCAGCGTACACCCGATGTCGTCTCGGGGACACTGCAGCCGTCCGCTGATCGTCAGGTGAAGATGATCTGACCCCCGGCGGCGAGCTCGTAGAACTCGCCGACGGT
>JBQTKH010000101.1:0-9549 GCA_052386335.1 Microthrixaceae bacterium | reverse complement strand
GGCTCGCCACCTGGAACGTGAACTCACTCAAGGCCCGCCTCGAGCGGGTGGAGGAGTGGCTCGCGGAGTGCGAGCCCGATGTGGTCTGCATGCAGGAGACCAAGCTGGCCGACACGGCGTTCCCGTCGATGGCCTTCTCGGCGCTCGGGTACGAGAGCGCGCACCACGGTGAGGGGCGATGGAACGGTGTCGCCATCCTGAGCCGCGTCGGTCTCGACGATGTGGTGATGGGCTTCGCCGACGACGACGCTCCCGATCCCGAGGCCCGCTTGATCACCGCCACGTGTGGTGGGGTGCGGGTGATGAGCACCTACATCCCCAATGGACGAGCGCTCGATCACGATCACTACCAGTACAAGCTCCGGTGGCTCGAGCGGCTCGCCACGCATCTCGATGTCACCGCCGACTCGATGCAGTCGGTGGCGGTGTGCGGTGACTTCAACGTCGCCCCCGAGGACATCGACGTGTGGAACGCGGCTGCACTGGTCGACGCCACCCACGTGAGCGCTCCGGAGCGAGCCGCACTGGAGCGCCTGCTGGGGTGGGGCCTGCGCGACGTGTTCCGGGAGCAGTTCCCCGACCGAGAGCGCCTGTTCTCCTGGTGGGACTACCGAGCCGGCAACTTCCACAAGGGGATCGGCATGCGGATCGATCTGGTCCTCGCGTCCGCCGCCCTCGCCGATCGCGTCGAGTGGGCGCTCATCGACCGCAACGCTCGCAAGGGCAAGCAGCCCTCCGACCACGCGCCCGTCGTCGTGCAGCTTGCCGAGGCGTCGTGAGCGATCTCGGGCGGCTGGCCCCTGGGTCTCCCGACTGGGCGCGCCGACTCAGGGAGCTGAACGAGCTCGAGCCCTCGCCTCGACGAGCCGAGCTCATCCGCCTGTCGGAGGCGGTGCGCGGCGTGCTCCACCGCCACAACCAGACCCGCGCGGCGGTGGAGCTCATTGCCGAGGCGGCTGATCAGGTGGAGGCGGTGGCCGACCTCCTCGCCGCACATCCGCTGACCGCCGGGTACGAAGGCTTCGCGGAGTCGGCCAACGCGGGCGAGCCCTTCGGCTTCTTCGATCACAGCCCGATGCTGGGTCGGGCCAACCCGCTCGCCCCACCGATCCAGCTGGCGCTCGTCGACGGACGGATGATCGGTCGAGCGACCTTCGGCGCGGCGTACGAGGGCCCCCCGGGTTGCGTACATGGCGGGTTCATCGCCGCCGCGTTCGACGAGGTGCTCGGGTCGACCCAGTCGCTGTCGGGCTCGCCGGGGATGACCGGCCGCCTCACTGTGCACTACCGCTCGCCGACCCCGCTCCACACCGAGCTGCGCTTCGAGGGGACCCTCGACCGCGTCGACGGACGCAAGATCCACACGACGGGGCTGTTGTTCGCTGGAGATCGCCTCTGTGCGGAGGCCGAGGGCTTGTTCATCTCGATCGACTTCTCGAAGTTCGCCGCCCTCAAGCAGGCGCGGGACGAGCAGACACCCGCGCCGTAGACGGCCTCCGGTCACTCGGCGAGGAAGGCCGTCACCACGGCCACCTCGTCACGGAGGTGCTCCCGCAGGCCCGACACGATCGCGTTCTCCACCGCGCCGCCCACGAGCAGTGCCTTCACCTTGATGTCGCCTTGGCAGCGCCGGAGCGTGCCCGAGCCGTCCGCTTCGAAGGCATATGAGCCTGAGCAGCGGAACCGGTCGCCGTAGTGGTCGGGAACCATGTCGAACGTCGTCGTGAGCGAGGACAGATCGTGCACGGCGCGCTCCACCCACGTGAGGCGTGCCGGGTCGAGCACGGCACGCGCGGCGGCGCTGAGCTCGCCGCTGAACCGGTACCGGATCTGCAACCGCACCTCGTCACCCGTCAGCTGGTGCGCCACGACCTCTGGACGCGACATCTTGGGCAGACCGTCGAACGCCTCGTAGAGGCGAGGGTCGGCATAGGCCCGCGCAACGAGCTCTGGTGGGGCGTCGAATCGCTGCTCGATGGTGAACCTCATCGATCCCCGCCCCCGTCGTGCAGGGCGCCGAGGATGGCCGGGCCGAATCGAGTGGCCAGGATCTGCCCGACGCCGTGGATGGCGCTGAGCTCACCGAGGTCACTGGGCTGCTCGGTCGCGATGCGCGTCAGCACATGGTCGGGAAGGACGGTGGTGGGATCGACGCGGGCCGCGCGCGCCGCGATGTCACGCCACTGGTGCAGCGCATCGAGCCCAGGCGTCGCCGCGTGGCGCGCGGTGCTCAGCAGTGCCCGTTGTTCGGCGACCTGCTCTGTCCAGTCGTCCACAGGCGGGACGACGGTGCGCGTGGTGAGCGACGCGTCGGCAGCTGGCAGCGTCACGATCGGGTCGAGCAAGGGGGACCGTCGGCGCTCCACGACCTTGGCGGCGAACGTGCGCTGGTCAGCCCAGGTGATCCGAAGGTCTCGTTGCGCGCGGGTCATGGCGACGTAGAGCAGCCGTGCCTCCTCGGCCCGCGCGGCGGCGGTCTTGGCATGGGAGATGGGCACATAGCCGTCCTCGATTCCGGCGAGGTGCACCGTCACCCACTCCAGCCCCTTGGCGGCGTGGAACGTGGCGACGTCCACGGCGTCGCCCCCTCGGCTCGTGTCGCCTTCGGACTGCACGGTGGCGGTGAGCCAGCGTGCGAACCCATCGCCCGTACCCATCGGGTCGAGCCGGAGGTAGTCGCGGCCCATGCGAAGCAGTGACGCACGGGCCTCGGCCCGTTCGGCCCTCCCCTCGCGAGCCAGTGCCTCGAGGGTCGGGTCGACGTCCGGATCGTCATCCTCGGCGGAGACCTCGAGCTGGAGCTCGAGATCAGCGAGCGCGGTTCCCAGTGGCGTCCGCGAGGAACGCAGGTCGCGCAGTGCGGAACGGATCTCAGGACGATCCAGGAAGGCCGCACCGCCCCTGATGCGATGAGGGATGCCGGATTCCCGCAAGGCTTCGGTGAGCAGGGAGGTCTGGGCGTGGGTGCGCACCAGGATGGCCTGGTCAGACCACGGTCGACCAGGGGCATGCGCGAGGCGCACCGCCCGCGCCACGGCGATGGCTTCCGCTCGATCAGTGGCGTGGCCCTTCAGGATGGGCGGCGGACCGTCGGCGCGCTGGGCCTCGACCTGCTGCGCCGGCTGACGAGCACCTCGCAGCACGCGTGCCGCTGCGTCGAGGATCTGAGGGCTCGACCGATAGCTGCACACGAGCTCCACCACCTGAGCTGGGGGCCAGTGGCGGTGGATGTCGAGCAGGAAGCCGGGCTCGGCTCCGTTCCAGCCGTAGATGGACTGCTGGGGGTCGCCCACGGCGGTGACGTCGTATCGGTCTCCTCGCCACGCTTCGAGCAAGCGGAACTGCAGCGGGTTCACGTCCTGCAGCTCGTCCACGTAGAGGTGACGGAACCGCCAACGCTGCACCTCGGCGAAGGTCTGATCCTCCTCGAGGGCGCGCGCACACAGGGCGAGGAGGTCGTCGAAGTCCACGAGCCCGGCCTGACGCTTCCGGACCTCGTAGGCGGCGTAGGCCTCGGCGACCGCCTCTGGCCGCAGGCCCGGCTTCCTCGCCGCGGTGGCGACGGCCTCGACATAGGTGTCCGGCGTGACCATGCGGGCCTTGGCCCATTCGATCTCCGTGGCGAGCGCGGCGATGGTGGATCGCGTCTCCTTGCCGGGCACGCGTGGCGCGACCTCACCGAGCAGCCGGCCCTTGCCGTCGAGCAGCGTCGGTGGCTCGCGGCGCTGGTCGGCCCAACGCGTGCGCAGCACCCCCCACGCCACTGCGTGGAAGGTCCCGGCGGTGGTGTCGCCACGGAGGCCCAGGCGCTCGAGACGGCTGGTCAGCTCGCCCGCCGCCTTGCGGGTGAAGGTCAGGGCCAGGACATGGCGCGGATCCGTGTCGCCGGTGGCCACCCGGTGCGCGATGCGTCGCGTGAGCACCCGCGTCTTGCCGGACCCCGCCGGCGCGAGGATCACGAGGGGCATGGCCGTGGAGGTGACGGCCTGGCGCTGGGTCGCGTCGAGCCCATCGAGCAGGGCCTCGGGATCCATGCTTCGGACCCTACGCTGCCCGACGTGGTCGACGTCCCGATGGAGCGCTTCGAGGACTTGGTGGCGGAGGCGCTCGACGGCATCCCGCCTGAGCTGGGTCGCTTGATGGACAACGTCGCCGTGTTCGTCGAGGAGGGGCGCGCTGCGTCGGGGCTGCTGGGGCTCTACCAGGGCATTCCGCTGACCAAGCGCGACCGGGGCTATGAGGGGATGGTGCTCCCGGATCGGATCACCATCTATCGGGGGGCGATCCTCGCTCGCTGTGCCACCGAGGAGGAGGTGGTGCGGCAGGTGCGGGTCACGGTGATCCACGAGGTCGGTCATCACTTCGGCATCGACGACGATCGGCTCCGCGAGCTCGGATGGGCTTGAGGATTACGCTGCGCGCATGCCCTTCTCGCGCAAGCTCCTGAACGACGGCGAGGAGGTCGTGCTCGACCTGCACCCGCACTGGGAGTACTTCCTGAAGGAGACCGTGGCCCTCGTCGTCGCGGTGGTGGTCGGGTTGCTCGTGCTCAACCAAGACCTTCCGGGGCCCGTGAACGCCGCGGTGGGCATCGCCGTGCTGGCGAGCCTCCTGTGGTTCGGCATCACCTACGCGAAGTGGGTCACGACGAACTTCGTGGTCACGAGCGATCGCCTCATCTACCGCCACGGTGTGCTCGCCAAGCACGGCATCGAGATCCCGCTGGAGCGTGTGAACACGGTGTTCTTCAGCCAGTCGATCTTCGAGCGCATCGTCGGGAGCGGCGACCTCCTCATCGAGTCCGCCGGTGAGATGGGCCGCCAGAGCTTCTCGAACGTCCGCCGACCGTCAGCGGTTCAGAACGAGATCCACCGCCAGATGGAGATGAACGAGAACCGCAAGTTCGATCGCATCGCCATGCCAACCGGAACCGCCGGCTCGCCGGGCGGTGGGATCGCCGACCAGATCCAGCAGCTCGACTCCCTCCGTCAGCAGGGCCTGATCACCGAGGCCGAGTTCACCGCGAAGAAGGCGCAGCTCCTCGACCGGATGTAGCCCCCTCGCCGGCGGACCTTGACCGCGCGGTCAAGTTGCCAGCAGGATGGCCGGATGCACACCGACGAGCACATCGCCCCGGTCAACGGCATCGAGGTCTGCTACCGCACGCATGGAGACCCCAGCGGTGAGCCGCTGCTCCTCGTCATGGGGTTGGGCAGCCAGCTCGTGCACTGGCCACCGCTGCTGATCGACGCCCTCGTCGATCGGGGGTTCTTCGTGATCCGCTTCGACAACCGCGATGTCGGCCTGTCCACCAAGTTCGACCTCTTCAGCGGCGACTTCCTGCCGACGTTCCTCGCCGCATCCCAAGGCGAGCCCGTCGACGTCCCGTACCTGCTGACGGACATGGCCGCCGATGCCGCCGGTCTGCTCGACGCACTCGACATCGGCAGCGCGCACATCGTGGGCGTCTCGATGGGCGGCATGATCGCCCAGACGATCGCCATCGAGCACCCCGAGCGGGTGCGCACCCTCACCTCGATCATGTCCACCACCGGAGAGCGCGAGGTCGGCCAGCCAACGCCCGAGGCGATGGTGCAGCTGATGACGGCGCTGCCCAGCACGCGCGAGGAAGCCATCGATGCCGCAGTCGCCACGCGCCGGGTGATTGGCAGCCCCGACCACTTCGACGAGGACTTCGCTCGCTCGACGGCCGAGGCCGCCTTCGATCGCTGCTGGAACCCCGGTGGCACAGCCCGTCAGCTCCTCGGCATCGCAGCATCGGGCAGCCGTGCCGACGCGCTCGCTCAGCTCGATGTGCCGGCGCTGGTGATGCACGGCGACAGGGACCCGCTCGTCACCCCATCGGGAGGCGCACGCACCGCCGAGCTGATCCCAGGTGCCGAGCTGATCGTGCTCGAGGGCATGGGCCACGATCTCCCCACCGCGTTCATGGGCCCGATCGTCGAGGCGGTCACCTCGCTGGCGGCCACCGTCGCCACCGCCTGATCCACCCACCAGCAGCAAACGGAGACCTCCATGCCCGGACCTCTCGCCGGCCTCAAGATCCTCGAGATCGCAGGCATCGGCCCTGGACCCTTCTGCGCCATGATGCTCGCCGACATGGGCGCCGACGTCGTCCGAGTCGACCGAGCCCAGAACGTGATGGGAGGCGACCCAGCCGCGCCGCCCGCCGATGTCCTCAACCGCGGGCGTCGGTCGATCGGCGTCGACCTCAAGAACCCCGATGGCGTGGAAGCGGTCCTGTCGCTGATCGAGGTGGCCGACGGCCTGATCGAGGGCTTCCGTCCAGGGGTGATGGAGCGCCTCGGCCTCGGCCCCGACGCCGCGCTCGCCCGCAACCCCAAGCTCGTCTACGGCCGCATGACGGGGTGGGGCCAAGACGGCCCGTATGCATCGTCAGCCGGACACGACATCAACTACATCGCGCTCGCGGGCGCCCTCGAGCCGATCGGGCGTCGCGGTGAAGCGCCGGTGCCGCCGCTCAACCTCGTGGGCGACTTCGGCGGTGGCGGCATGCTGCTGGCCTATGGCCTGGTGTGTGCGCTGCTCAGTGCCCAGCGCACCGGCGAGGGCCAGGTGGTCGACGCTGCGATGGTCGACGGCGCTGCCGTGCTCACCACGATGTTCCATGCCTTTCGGGCGATGGGCATCTGGGAAGACGAGCGGGGCACGAACCTCCTCGACACCGGTGCGCCTTTCTACGACGTCTACGAGACCGCGGATGGCAAGTACGTGTCGATCGGGTCGATCGAGCCGCAGTTCTACGCCGAGCTGCTCCGACTCACCGACCTCGCGGATGCCGACCTCCCGTACCAGCACGACCGGGCCCAGTGGCCGGCGATGAAGGAGCGCGTCGCGGCCATCTTCAAGGCCAAGACGCGTGACGAGTGGTGCGACCTCATGGAGGGCACCGACGTGTGCTTTGCCCCGGTGCTGTCGTTGGCCGAAGCGCCGCAGCATCCGCACAACGTGCATCGCGGCTCGTTCATCGAGCTGAACGGTGTCGTGCAGCCAGCCCCCGCACCGCGCTTCTCCGCCACCCCTGCGGCGGTCCAGCGCCCGCCGGCCCACGCCGGTCAGCACACCGACGAGGTGCTCGCCGACTGGGGCATCGACGCCGATCGCATCGCCAAGCTCCGCGACGCCAACGGGATCGCCTAAGCCCAAGGGGATCGGCAGCCACCCCGCTAGCGTTCCTTCGATGGCGACGCTGGTCTCGTTCCAAGCCCACCCCGACGACGAGTCGATCCAATCGGGCGGCATGCTCGCGAAGGCGGCCGCCGCCGGTCACCGCACCGTGCTGGTCTTCGCCACCCGTGGCGAGCACGGCGAGGTCGACGACGGCTTCCTCGACCCGGGCGAGACGCTCGGCGAGCGGCGCACCAAGGAGTGCCTCCGCTCCGCGGAGATCCTCGGTGTCCAGCGCGTGGAGTTCCTCGGGTACGTCGACTCCGGGATGATCGGCACCCCCCAGAACGACCTCGAGGGCTCGTTCTGGACCGCCCCGGTCGACGATGCCGCCAAGCGGCTCGCGGAGATCCTCGAGGACGAGGGCGCCGACATCGTCACGATCTACGACAGCGACGGCGGCTACGGCCACCCCGATCACATCCAGGTGCACCGCGTGGGGCTCCGTGCCGCGCAGCTCGCGGGCACGCCGCGGGTGTTCGAGGGCACGATGAACCGCGATCACATCCGTCGCGTCATCGAGGAGGGCGTTCGCAACGGGGCCATCCCGCCCGACGCGGTCCCCGACGTCACGGAGGATTCCACGTTCGGTCGGCCCGAGTCCGTCATCACCACCGTCGTCGACGTGCGGGACCACCTCGCCACCAAGCGGGCGTCGATGGCAGCGCACGCCAGCCAGATCTCGGAGACCTCGTTCTTCCTTTCCCTGCCCGAGCAGGCGTTCTCGGCGTCGTTCGGCTGGGAGTGGTTCATCCGGCACGGCGTGCCCGAGGAGCACCGCGACAGCGACCTGTTCGACGGCCTCGACTGATGCCAGGCGCTGCGCCCGACCGCGCCTGGACCCACACCTCGCTGGCGCAGCAGATCGTCTTCGGTGTCGGGTCGCTCGACCGCCTGCCCGCGCTCCTGCGGCTCACCGGCGCTCGCAAGGCGATGCTCGTCACCACGCCAGGGCGGCTCGCGTCGCCGGACGGTGAGCGGGTGCGCACCACCCTCGGGCGCACCTTGGCCACCACCTTCGCCGATGTGCAGAGCCACGTGCCCGTGCCGCTCGTTCAGCAGGCCGTGCTGCAGGCCCGCCGTGACGGCATCGACCTCGTCGTCTCCTTCGGCGGCGGTTCGTGCGCCGACCTGGGCAAGGCGGTGTGCTACTTCCTGGAGCAGGAGGCCGGCATGCCTGGCTCGAGCCACGTCGATCGCCCGCTCGTGCCTCACCTGAGCATCCCCACGACGTACTCGGGTGCGGAGCTGACGCCGTTCTTCGGGATGACCGATCCCGCCACGCGACAGAAGCAGGGGGCCGGCGGCCCCACCAGCGCGCCGTTGCTGGCCGTCTACGACCCCGCCCTCACCTTGTCGACGCCCGCGCGGGTCAGCGCCGAGACCGGCATGAACGCGCTGGCCCACTGCGTGGAGGCGGCCTGGTCACCCGAGCGCACCCCCGAGGCCGAGGCGATCGCGCTGGCCGGCGCGGCCGTGATCCACGGGGCACTGCCTGCGGTGGTGAGCGCCCCCGACGATCTCGAGGCTCGCACAGAGATGCTCTCCGGTGCCTTCCTCGCTGGGCGGTGCCTGCTGAACGCGGGGATGGGCGTCCACCACGGCCTCAGCCAGCTCCTGGGAGGACGCACTGGGATCCCGCACGGGTTGGCCAACGCCCTGCTGCTCGCCCACTGCACCCGCTTCAACGCCGAGGTCGCCTCAGACGCCGTGGGCCGCATCGGCGTGGCGCTCGGCCGCCCCGACGACGCGGCCGGCGCCATCGACGCGCTGCGCCACGCCCTCGACCTGCCCGGCACGCTGCGTGAGGTGGGCGTCGCCGAAGGCGACCTCGAGATCGTCGCCCGACTCTCGCAGTCGAACCGCAACGTCGCCCGCAACCCCCGGCCCGTCAGCGAGGCCGACGCGCTGGGCATCCTCCGAGCTGCCTGGTGACGCCCAATACGGTGCACGCGATGCACCGCCGAATCACCCACGTCGCGATTGCCCTCCTCGTGCTCGCCGCGTGCGGTGGAGACGGCGGTGCTCCCACCGCCGACGGATCGGCCACCACCACCACGGGGGCAAGCGACGTGGCGACGACGACCGCCGCCGCGCCGCCGTCCTCTGATGCTCCTGCCAAGGCGGAGATCGTCCTGCGGGGTGACGGCCTCGGTGTGGTCGCCCTGGGGGCCCCACCGGAGGCGGCGGTGGACGCCGTGACAGCGGCGCTCGGCGACCCCACCGCGGACACGGGCTGGCAGTCGTCGTTCAGCGCGTACGGGACCTGCCCCGGCGAGCAGATCAGGGGCGTCGAGTGGGACAACCTGGTGCTCCTCTTCACCGACGGCGACACCGCAT
>JBQTKH010000100.1:0-2825 GCA_052386335.1 Microthrixaceae bacterium | reverse complement strand
GTGACGTAGAAGCGACCGTCGATCCCGTCGGCCTCCACGGTGTCGATCTCCACCACTCGAGCATCCGAGAGCACCACGCGCACGGTGGTGGTGTCGGCCGAGGTGGCGCCGAAGACCACCGTGCGATCGCCGAAGGTCGCGTCGTCTGGTGTGTGCTCGCAGCCACCGGAGAGCTGCTCGCCGTCGGCGTAGAGGAACGCGCACGACTCGCCCTCGATGTCACGCACGGCGTCGACGCGCCACGCCGTGCCATCGATGGTGCCCTCGTCGAGGGTGACCGAGCGCTCCTCGTCCGGCCCACCGGGTTGGTCGAGGATCGTTCCGATGACGATCCCCGCGACGATCACGACGGGGAGCAGGAGCCCGATGACGAGACAGCCCGGCCCCGAACGGAGCGGAGGTTCGGGTGTGGCGCTCGGCGGGCTCGACATGGCTCGGGGGGGAGGGCTCGAACCTCCAACAGCCGGCTCCAAAGGCCGGTGTTCTGCCAATTGAACTACCCCCGATGGGTGGGCTCAGGTTAGGCCCCGGTGGTCAGGCGCCCCGCAGCACCTCACCGAGCTTGAGGCGACGGCCCGTCCGCACGATGGCCCGGCGGTAGACGATCGAGCCGAATCGAACGGCCAGAACGACTGCGATCACGCACAGGGACAGCGACAGGGCCATCTCGCCCGCCGATGCCGCGCCCACGGCGATGCGCGACGGCATCACCATCGGCGCGCTGAGCGGGATGTAGGCGAGCACCTGCGCCAAGGGGCTCTCCGGGTTGGTGCTGCCCACGCCGTACGAGGCGAGGAGGACGACGTTCAGCGGCGTGACGAGCGCGCTCACCTCCTCCTGGCGCTCCGCCAGCGCGCCCAGCGCACCGGCCAGCACCACGTAGAGCCCCACGCCGAGGAGGAACCACGCGCCACCTCCGAGCAGCGCCGAGCCGAGACCTGACGGCAGGTCGCCGCCAACGATCAGCTTGACGAGCACGGGAACGGCGCCGCAGGCCAAGATCAGCATTGCGGCGGCCACGACCCCGAGCACCTTGCCGAACAGGAGCGAGGCTGGGCGGACGATGCCCAGCAGCACCTCGCTGATGCGGTTCGACTTCTCGATGGCGGTCCCCGTGGCCACCTGCATCAGCAACATGAACAGGAGCACGTAGACGGCGAAGGACAGGACGCTCGCAGCCGCTCGGCGGTTGGACGCGCCCGGTTCGACCTCGGTGAGGGTGACCTCCGGGGCCCGGAGGACAGACGACGCCGCATCGTCGCTGAGGCCGAGCGACCGCAAGCGATGCCGGGCGGCGTCCGCGGCCAGCGCCTGGTACACCGCACCCACGAGCCGCTCGTGTTCATCGGCCCGTGCGAGGATCGTGTGCGGCTCCCCGCTGACGACCCCGATGTCCGCCTGACCGCCCTCGATCCGAGCGATCGCCTGTCCCGCAGTCGGCGCGGTCGAGAGATGCACCGTTGCGTCGATCTCCGCGATTGCCTCCTTGAGCGCTGCTCGCAGCTCCGAGGAGCCCTCGACGACCGCGACGTCGTACCTGGGCGTGCCGTCGTCGCCGACGATCTCCGGCACCACCATCGCGGCGGTCGACCCGAGGAGAAGCAGTCCTCCCACGATCCAGGTCGTCTTCTGGCGCAGCTGCTCCCGCAGCTCGCGGCCGGCGACGAGCCACGTCGCTCCGTCGAACGAGGTCATCGCTCCACCTCGTCGACACCGAGCGCCCGTTCGGCATCGGCCGGGGTCTCACCGGTCGCGCCGAGGAACAGCTCGGACAGGCTCGGGGCTTCGACACCGAAGTCCATGACCTGGGCGTGCGCTCGGACACGATCGAGCATGCCCCCCGGATCCGCGCCCGGTGCGAGACGGATGCGGGTGCCGGACGCATCGGTCGTCGCGATCACGCACCCATCGTCCAACCACGTTGGGTCGACGGGGACGTCGACCCGGAGGTAGCGCTCGGGACTGCTCGCCTTGAGCAGACGAACCTCTCCTTGGAGCACGACCCGGCCGTGGTTGATCAAGGTGATCGTCTCGCAGAGATCCTCGACGAGGTCGAGCTGGTGGCTCGAGAACAGAAGGTTGCGACCAGCGGTGACGTGCTCCGCGATCACGTCGCCGAGGAACGCAACCGCGACAGGATCGAGCCCCGAGAATGGCTCGTCGAGCACCAGCAGCGTCGGCTCGTGGACCATGGCCGCCGCCAGCTGGACCCGCTGCGCCATCCCCCCGGAGAGGTCCTGGATCCTGCCGCGTGCTCGGTCAGCCAGACCGAGCTGGTCGAGCAGATGCTCGGATCGTCGACGAGCTGCCCCCTTGTCGAGCCCGTGGAGGCGGGCGATCCACACGAGCTGGTCGATCACTCGCATGTCGCGGTAGAGGCCTCGCTCCTGAGGCATGTAGCCCCAGTCCCGCCGATCCTCCTCGGTCGCCGGGCGTCCCGCCCACTCGATCGAGCCGGCGTCGGCGGTCAGCACCCCGAACAGGATGCGCATCAGGGTGGTCTTGCCCGCGCCGTTCGGCCCCAGGAGCCCGACCACCTTGCCGGCCGGTACCTCGAGGTCGACTCGATCGAGGACCTCGCGCTGCCCGAAGCGCTGAGTGACACCAGTGGCCACGAGGGTGTCGGACATCGGCGGGAGGTCTAGCAGCGATTTCGCAGCGCTAGCGGTGTACCAGTAGTTTGGTCGACCTCATGGGTTCACTGATCAAGAAGCGCCGCAAGCGCATGCGCAAGAAGAAGCACAAGAAGATGCTCAAGCGCACGCGTTGGCAGCGCAGGGCCGCCGGCAAGTAGCCGGCCCGCCCTCCAGCACAACCAGATCTCG
>JBQTKH010000099.1:0-11372 GCA_052386335.1 Microthrixaceae bacterium | reverse complement strand
CCGATGGCGACGACCTCGTCGGGGTTGACGCCCTTGTTGGCCTCCTTGCCGGTCATGTTCACGACGAGGTCGTGCACGGCGGGCATGCGGGTGGAGCCGCCGACCAGGATCACGTGCTCGATCTGGTCCTTGGTGAGCCCGGCGTCCTTGATGGCCTGCTCGAAGGGGGTGCGACAGCGCTCGAGGAGGTCGGCGGTGAGATCCTGGAACTTCGCCCGGGTGAGCTGCTCGTCGAGGTGGAGGGGACCCTCGGCCGTGGCGGTGATGAACGGCAGGTTGATCTGGGTCTGCTGCACCTGGGAGAGCTCGATCTTCGCCTTCTCGGCGGCCTCCATGAGGCGCTGGACGGCCATGTTGTCCTTGCTCAGATCCACGCCGTGGGCGGCCTTGAACTGGTCGACCAGCCAGTCGATGATCTTCTGGTCCCAGTCGTCACCACCGAGGTGGGTGTCGCCGTGGGTGCTCTTCACCTCGAACACGCCGTCGCCGATCTCGAGGATCGACACGTCGAAGGTGCCGCCACCGAGGTCGAACACGAGGACGGTCTCGTCGGCGGCGCCCTTGTCGAGCCCGTAGGCGAGGGCGGCGGCGGTGGGCTCGTTGATGATCCGGAGCACCTCGAGCCCGGCGATCTGACCGGCCTCCTTGGTGGCCGTGCGCTGGGCATCGTCGAAGTAGGCCGGCACGGTGATCACGGCCTGGGTGACGCTGTCGCCGAGGTAGGCCTCGGCATCGCGCTTCAGCTTCATCAGCGTGCGGGCGCTGATCTCCTGGGGCGTGTACTTCTTGCCGTCGATCTCGGTGCTCCAGCTCGTGCCCATGTGGCGCTTGACGGAGCGGATCGTGCGCTCGGGGTTCGTGATCGCCTGGCGCTTGGCCACCTCGCCCACCAGCACCTCGCCGCCCTTGGAGAAGGCGACGACCGAGGGCGTGGTGCGGGATCCCTCGCTGTTGGGGATGACGACGGGGTCGCCGGCCTCGAGGACCGAGACGACGGAGTTGGTGGTGCCGAGATCGATGCCGACAGCCTTGGCCATGGGGGGTCCTCCGAGGGGCTTCGTGGAACTTGCGTGCCCTCACAGGATAGAAGTTGAGTGCCCTCGTTACAACTTCAGCCACCACCGTTCTCAGTCGGCAGGACGAAGCGGAAGGTGGCGCCATGGCCGGGGGTGCTCTCGGCCCAGAGGCGGCCGTCGTGGGCGTTCACGATCTGTCGGCTGATGTAGAGACCAAGCCCGGTTCCGGTGACCGTGTTGCCCCGACCTCGCACGAACTTGTCGAAGATCTGCTCGAGGGCGTCTTCGGGGATCCCCGGCCCCCGATCGGTCACCGCCACCTCCGCCGAGGCGCCTTCGGTGCGCACCGAGATCGAGATCGGCTCGACCGCCGGGGAGTTCTTGCGGGCGTTGTCGATGAGGTTGGCCAGCACCTGCTGCAACCGGTCGGCATCTCCCACGATCCACACCGGCTCACGGGGGAGGTCGAGCTTCACCTGGCGATCCGAATCGAGCTCGAAGGCCCCTTCGACCGCCACCCGCACCTCGGCCGCCAGGTCGAGCCGCTCCGTCTCACCGATCAGGCGACCCCCCTCGATGCTCTGCGTGTCGAGGACGTCGCGGGTCATCGCTTGCAGGCGGCGGGCGTTCGACGCAGCGCGAGCCACCGCCGTCTTCCGGTCGTCATCACCCATGACGTCCCAGTGGTCGAGGCTCGTCTCCAGGAACCCCAGCACCCCGGCAACGGGAGTGCGCAGCTCATGCGAGACGATCGAGATGAACTCCTGCTGCGACTCCGTGAGGACGCGCAGGCGCTCCTGCTCGATGCGGGCCGCCTTCAGCCGGCGGAAGAGCAGGGTCGTGAGGATGAACCCGCTCGTCAGCAGGGCCAGCACGAGAATGCGGGTGACCGAGTCGAGCGGACCGGCCAGCGATCGTTCGAACTCGTCGACATCCTGACGGAAGGCGACGCGCCACCCGGCGATCGGCACATCAGCGAGCACCACCACCTCGCCGTCGAGCCGCTCCAGGCCGGGCGGGTTGGTGAGGAACCGCTCGTCGCCGATCCGCTGCGCGATGGCCGATGCCTCGTTGGACGCCACGACGGAACCCCGCGAGTCGAGGAAGTAGAAGCGGCCGGTCTCGCCGCGCTTGAGGGCGCCGATCTCCTTGTTGAAGTCGCTGTCGACCGCCACGACCGACTCGAACAGGAACGTCCCCTTGAGCGTCGGCGGCGTGGCCGCGATGTCGAAGATCGGGATCGCGAGGCCGAGCACGGGCTCTCGCGTCGTGAGGCCCTCCGAGACCGGCAGGAGCCCACCCCCCTGGAGGAACGCCGGCGATGCGACGAGCTCCTCGTACCCAGGCCATTCGAAGCGCTCACCGATCGAGTCCCCGAGGAACCGAACCCCCTGTGTGACCCTGCCCTCGAGATCCACGAGGTAGAACCCCGAGCGGAACGTCGGCGGGAGGATCTCCACGATCTCCTCCAGCTTCGCGAGGTCCTCGGGGCTGCCCTCGGTCATGCGATACGGGTCGGCGGGATCGGTGCCGGAGAGCCCGGCCGTGCCGCTGAAGGTGTTCGTGAGCCGCTGGTTCTGAGACCGAGCGATCGCCTCGACCTCCGCGGTGACCGACATCTCGAGCGCGTCCACGCCGCGTGCCTTGGCGTTCGTGAGCAGCTGGTTCACCCCAGCGGTTGCGAGCAGGAACCCCATGAGCACCAGGATCGGGAGGAGGGACTCAAGGCGTCGGCGCATGGCTGATCTCCTCTGCGTGAGCTGCGGCCGAGCTCGCCGGGAACCTGAGCGTGAACTGCGCGCCGCCGCCGGGCGCCTCGTCGACCTCGACCTCGCCCTTCAGCAAGCCGACGAGCTCGGCAACGACCGAGAGCCCGATCCCGACGCCGCGCGTGCGGAGCACCGCTTCGCCCGACCCCCGGAAGAACCTCGTGAACACCTGGTGGCGCTCCTCTCGCGGGATCCCGGGGCCCTCGTCCCTGACGACGACCTCCGCACCGTAGCCAACCTTGGCCGAGGGCCCCACGGAGACCGCGACGGTCGTGTGCGGCGGCGAGAACTTGGCGGCGTTGGTGAGCAGGTTGCTCACCACGCGCTCGAGACCGTTCACGTCACCGGCGATGGCGGGCGCCGGAACGGAGGAGAAGGCCATCTCGTGATCGCCGAACACGGGCCCGAGGCGGTCCACCACCCCACCTACGAGCTCAGCGAGGTCGACGTCCTGGATCGTCAGCACGATCGACCCGCGATCGAGCAGAGAGAAGTCGAGCAGGTCCTGCACCACCGCGCCCAAGGAGCGTGCGTTGGCCCCGATCCGCTCCACGAAGTGTGCTCGCTGCTCGTCGTCGAAGCGATCCCAGCTCTCGATCAGAAGTGTGGCGAACCCCGCGATCGCGGTCACCGGCGTGCGCAGCTCGTGCGACGCCGTCCCGAGGAACCCCGTCTTGAGCGCATCGAGGTCGCGCAGGCGACGCAGGGCTTCCTGCTGGCTCGCGAACAAGGACGCATTCGCGACCGCCGCGGTGATGAGCTCGGTGATGGCCCGCAAGGACTGCAGCTGAGCGGCATCGAGGTCTCGACCCGCCACCAACGACAGCTGTGCCACGCTGCGGCCACCTCGCTCCAAGGCCAGTGCCAAGGTCTGGCCAGCGAGGAGGTGGTCGGGCGGGCGGAGCACCGCCTTGGCACTCGGGTCGGGAGGATCTCCGACGCTGAAGAGGTTGACCACCGCACCGTCGCCGAGGAACCCGGACAACGAGACGCCTGCCAGCTCGAAGTGGTCCGACAGCTGCACAGCGATCGCGGGCAGGACATCGGCGAGCTCGAGCGACTGCTGGACGAGCGGTCCGACGTCGCCGATCAACCGGATCTGGGCCGCCCGGTCGTCTGCCTCCTCCCGCTGGGAGCGCAGGCGTCGGAGGCCGACCCCGACCGCCCCTGCGGCGAGCGCCGCCACCACGATCGTGGTCACGCCGAGCGCCAGCGTTGACGTGGCGGTCCCCACGCCGGACGGATCTCCCGCTCGCAGGACGAGCTCATGGCCATGGGCATCCACCGTGTCCGAAGGAAGTCGCTCCGGCACCTGCTCCGGACCAGCTGACCAAGTCGTCTTCGCGTCGGTGACCGACCCCACCGCCCCCACCGGCAACCCGGCGCTGACCAGCTCACCGACGTCGACCGGGTTGACCACCCAGCCCACGATGCGCGATCGACGCTCGACGGTGCTCACGGGGCGACCGGTCGTCGGGCTGCGCGTGTACGCCGCGGCGAGCGTCAACAAGCTCGGGCCTTCGCCGAGGTCGACGATCGGTCCGAGGATGGGCTCGCCCGTGTCGCGCGCCCGATCCAGGGCGGCCGCCACCGCTCGATCCGCCCGCAGGGCGGCGCTGATGTCCGGACCGGTCGAAGGTGCGCTCGATGGATCGCGCGGAACGAATCCCGCAGGCATCGCCGCCCCCGACAGCGTCGCGACTCGCGCGGACTCCTCCACCGCAGCAAGGGCATGCTCGATCTCCGTGGCGACGTGCACGCTCAACGCGGCGAGCACCCGCTCGTCCGCCGAAGCGCGACGCTCGACGGCCAGCGACCGGCTCAGCCCGGTGGCCCCGAGACCCAGCGCGAGCACCACCGACGCCGCCAGCGCAACGAGCAGCAGGTCGCGTCCTGCACCCTCTGCTCTCGCCGACGCACCGGTCATGCCCACCCCCCGTCCGCTCTGCACCGTCGTGGGCCAACTGGCCACAACGCTTCGAGCGTAGGTCGGAGACGACGTCCCCGGGCCGTCAACGCGGGTCGTCGTCGCCGGCCACGGCCCGCCGGAGCAGCCGCAGGTTCCCCTTGGGCAGGTAGGTGGCGCCGGCGGCCCGCACGGCGTCGATCAGCTGGCGGTCCTGGTAGTTCGTGAACACGATGACGCGCACCGTCGGGGCGCTCCGAGCGAGCACCTGCGCCACCTCCAGGCCGTGTGGCCCCGGTGGCATGCGATGGTCGATCACCGCGACGTCAGGTGCGAGCTGCTCGCACATCGCGATCGCCGTGGCACCGTCGAGACAGCTCGCCACGATGTCGTGCCCTTCCAGGCCGAGATCGGTGAGCACGAGCTCGAGCGCATCCGGGTCGTTGTCCGCGACGACGACCCGCAGGGTCCCGGTGCTGACCATCGCTCCATCCTGCCCGCGCTGAGCCCGCCGAACAGCACGACCGCGTTCGCCGCGTATCGTCGGCGCTCTATGGCCACGCACCGCCTCGTCCTGCTCCGCCACGGCGAGAGCGAATGGAACAAGCTCAACCTCTTCACTGGATGGTGGGACTCAGACCTCACCGAGCTGGGGGAGGCACAGGCGACCGCCGCCGGCGTCCTCATGGCCGAGCGCGGCATCGCCCCCGACGTGGTGCACACCTCGTTGCAGACGCGCGCGATCCGCACGGCGGAGCTCGCGCTCTACGCGCTGGGCCGCAGCTGGATCCCCGTCGTGCGCGACTGGCGGCTCAACGAACGGCACTACGGCGACCTGACCGGCCGGAACAAGGCCGACACGGCCGCCCGATACGGCGCCGAGCAGGTGAAGATCTGGCGGCGGAGCTACGACATCCCCCCGCCCCCGATCAGCGACGACAACGAGCACAACCCCAACCACGATGAGCGCTACGCGTCCATCCCCGCCGGCCAGATCCCGCTGACCGAGTGCCTGAAGGACGTCGTGGCTCGACTGCTCCCGTGTTGGCACGACGGCATCGCACCCGAGCTCCGCGCCGGTCGAACGGTCCTGGTCGGTGCCCACGGCAACAGCCTCCGAGCACTCGTGAAGCACCTCGACCAGATCAGCGACGAGGAGATCGTCGGGCTGAACATCCCGACCGGTGAGCCGCTCGTGTACGAGCTCGACGACGACCTGTGGCCGGTCGAGCACAAGCCCGTGGAAGAGCGGTACCTCCGCAGCGCCGCGGAGATCCGGGCGGCAGCGGACGCAGTGGCCCGGCAAGCGGAGGGCGGGGTGGAACAATGATCACCACGCGGCGCACAGGAGGCACAGGAGTGGGCAACCAGAGCAGGCGGATGTCGATCGCCTCGTTGGGTCTCGCAGCTGCGGTCGTCCTGATCGCGGCCGGCTGCAGCACCAACCGGGAGGTCACCGAGCCCGAGCCCGTCCCCGTCACCGCAGCCCTCCTCAAGACGGGCGTGCTCACCGTCGCCGACCTCCCGGCGGGGTGGGCTGCCGCCGATGGCACCGGGCCGGCCATCAGTGCGGACCTCGTGGCGGACCACGACTGCGATGAGCCTGTCACGACGCTCGACCCGGACAAGGCCGCGAGCGCCACGTTCACCTCACCCGGCGTCGAGGCGACGAGCACGGTCGCGTGGTTCCCCGGGCAGGGCACGGCCGCGGAGCGGGCCTATCGCGACATGGCCGAGGACTGCCGATCGGTCGTGCTCACCGACCAGGGCGTGTCCGTGCGCACGAGCGGCCTCGACTTCGGCGTCTTGTCCGACGACGTGCTCGCGATCCGCATCGAGGTCGAGCCCACGACGGGCCCGATCACCGAGCGCGATGTGATCGTCATCCGTCGTGGCGATCTGGTCCACGTCATCCGGCTCTCAGGGCCGCGACCCTCCGACAAGGCGCTGCTCGACAGCGTCGTACGCATCTCGCTCGGCCGGCTCGGGCTGCTCCACGAGGACACCACCTGAGCGACGGCGCGGTCTCAGCTCCCGACCCGTGCCGCGCCCCCGACTCGCGATCGCTCCAGCAGGTAGCCGCGCGAGCGAACGGTGCGGATGGACAGCGAGACGGTGGCCAACCGCCGACGCAGGCGGAGCATGTGGACGTCGAGCGCGTTCCGCCCTGGTGACCCGTCGGGCCAACCGGCCTTGGCGAGGCTCTCTCGCGACACCACGCCGCCATACCGCCGCAGCAGGGCACCGGTGAGGCGCGCCTCCACCGGCGGGAGCGGCACCCAGAGATCGTCGACCCGCACCACACCATCGTCGTCCAGGGTGGGGATCTGGCTCGCACGGCCCTCCGCGCGACTGCGCAGCGCCTCCACTCGCATCTGCAGATCCACCTCCACGGCCGGCACCCTGATCCAGTCCTCGAGGTCGTCGGAGGGGGTGGGAGGAGCTCCGTCCTCGATGAGCAGGAGACGCGGGCAGCCCTGCAGCTGGAGCTCAGCTCGTCGGGCGAGCTCAGCTGGCCATCGGAGCAAGACGACTTCCACGCCCCGACCGTAAGGACCGGACGTTTCGCATTTGTTTCGCCCCTGTGAAGCGTCCTGACGACGTTTCGGCACAACGGCGGGCACGCTGCGCACTTCGTCCGTATAGTTCGCCGCCATGGCTCGTCAAACACACCTCGATCACCTCGCGTCGGTCCCCCTCTTCTCGGCCTGCTCCAAGAAGGAGCTGCAGGCCGTGGCGAAGGCGTCCGACGAGGTCGCCCTCCCGGCTGGCAAGAACCTGTGCGAACAGGGGACCATCGGCCGCGAGGCGTTCGTCATCGTCGGCGGCAAGGCGGAGGTGGTGCGCAACGGACGCAAGGTGGCAACGCTGGGTCCTGGCGACTGCTTCGGCGAGCTCGCGCTGCTCGACCATGGTCCCCGCACGGCCACGGTCACCGCAGTCACCGACATCGACGTCCTCGTGCTGGGGGCCCGCGAGTTCGCAGCGATCATCGACGAGGTGCCGCCGATCGCGCACAAGCTCCTGAAGTCCCTCGCCGGCACGATCCGCGAGCTCGACTCCAAGACCTACGGCTGACCCCTCCCTCGAGGGCTCCCCTGCGAGTTCGGGCGGTGGCGCGGGCCCGCGGTACGTTCGCGCCGTGAAGTCCCGCTTCAAGCCTCATCAGCTCGCCATCGGCCTCGGCTTGGTGTTCGCCGCCATCACGGTCGGTTCGGGCATCAGTGCGACGATCTTCCAACAGCACGACGACAGCGCCATCCAGCGCCCGGTGTTCGGGAACATCCCGAGCGAGTGGAAGCTGGCCTTCTACACCGTGTTCCCCGTGCTCATCGTCTACGGGTCCGTGCTCTTCAGCCAGCGCGTCCGCAACTGGGAGCGCGGCGCCCCCGACAACCGGCGCACCACGAAGAAGAACGTCGGCCAGCGCATGAAGGACTTCCGCGCCGGCGTGTACATGCAGACCCTGTTGCGCGATCCGGCCGCGGGGATCATGCACAGCCTCATCTACTTCTCGTTCCTGATCCTGCTCGCCGTCACCACCGTGCTCGAGATCAACCACCAGGTGCCCGAGGGCTGGAAGTTCCTCCACGGCAACATCTACCGGGGCTACGCAGCCGTGGGCGACGGGGCCGGCCTGATGCTGTTCACGGGCGTGATGTGGGCGATCGTGCGCCGGTACGTGCAGCGGCCCTATCGCATCCGCATCAAGACGAAGCCCGAGCACGCCATCATCCTCGGCACGCTGCTCGCGATCGCCGTCACCGGCTTCGGCGCCGAGGTGTGGCGAATCGCGCTCCAAGGCCGCCCCGACTTCGAGCGGTGGTCGTTCATCGCCTACCCGCTGTCGGGCCTCGTCGACTCTGGCACCAACCTCGCCGGCGCCCATCAGGTCTGGTGGATCGCCCACGTCGTCAGCTTCTTCGTGTTCGTGACGATCCTTCCCGTGACGATGCTGCGCCACATCTTCACGTCGCCCCTGAACATGTACTTGAAGGACCGCGACCGCCCCAAGGGCGCGATGCGGCCGATGCCCAACCTCATGGAGACCGAGCTCGAGAGCTTCGGCGCCTCCACCGTCGAGGACTTCACCTGGAAGCAGCTGCTCGACACCGATGCGTGCACGATGTGCGGGCGGTGCACGTCGGTGTGCCCCGCCCACGCCACCGGCAAGCCGCTCGACCCGCGGGAGATCGTGCTCAAGACCGGCGAGGTGATGGCTCGCACCGGCACGCCTCCGGTGTCACCGCCGCTCGGCGTCGACGCTGAGATCACCGTCAGCGCCAACAGCCTCTTCGAGCGGATCACCTCCGAGGAGGTCTGGGCCTGCACCACCTGCAAGGCATGTGACGAGATCTGCCCGGTCAACATCGAGATCCTCGACAAGATCCTCGACATGCGGCGCTATCTGTCGCTCATGGAATCCGACTTCCCCACCGAGCTCGGCTCCGCCTACCGGGGCATGGAGAACTCCGGCAATCCCTGGGGGATGAGCCAGTCCGATCGGGCCGGGTGGACGAGCAAGGTCGACGGCGTGGACATCGTCGACCCTGGTGAGGCCTTCGCCCACGAGTACCTCTACTGGGTCGGGTGCGCGGGATCGTTCGACGACAAGAACCAGAAGATCACGATCGCGATGGCCAAGCTGCTCCAGCGCGCGGAGATCGACTTCGCGATCCTCGGGCCATCCGAGACCTGCACCGGCGATCCAGCCCGTCGTTCGGGCAACGAGTACATCTTCCAGATGCTCGCCACGGCCACCATCGAGCAGCTCAACACGATGGGCGTGAAGAAGATCATCACGCAGTGCCCGCACTGCTTCAACACGTTGCTCAACGAGTACCCGCAGCTCGGTGGGCACTTCGAGGTGATCCACCACAGCCAGCTCCTCGAGCAGCTCATCGACACAGGCCAGCTCGACATGTCCGACGCGCGCCTCGACGAGCGGGTGGTGTACCACGACTCCTGCTATCTCGGACGTCACAACGACGTCTACATGTCGCCACGCAACGTCATCGGCAGCCTCGCCGGGATCGAGATCGTCGAAGCGGGCCGGAACGGCACGAAGGGCATGTGCTGCGGTGCCGGTGGCGCCCGCATGTTCATGGAGGAGAGCATCGGCAAGAAGGTGAACGACGAGCGAGCCGAGGAGCTCATCGCCACCGGCGCCGGGCGTGTCGCCACCGCGTGCCCGTTCTGCTACATCATGCTCGACGATGGCGTGAAGGCGGCCGGGGCCGAGGAGTCGGTACGAGTCGCCGACATCTCGATGCACCTGCTCGAGGCGCTCGAGGCGGGGGACACCCGCCGAGCGGGTGTGCTGCAGCCGCTCGAGGACTGAGCCAGCCCACCATCGCTCGGAAGGAGCACGAGATGGCGTTCCGCAGCAAGGGTGAGGCGTGGGAGGGTGTCGAGCGGCGTGGACCTTCCAGCGTGCTCGTCGTCAACGAGGACGCTGCCGCTCGCGAGCTCCTCGTCCGTTTCCTCGGCCAGGCGGGGTTCACGGTGGCGGGAGCGAGCGGCGACAACGACGCACTGGCCCGGATGGCCGAGACGCTTCCACGCTGTGTCGTCCTGGACATGCAGGCAGGGGGTGTCGGCTCCAGTCTCAAGGTGCTCGATCGGATCCGCACGCACGACGACCGTCGCATCAGCACGGCTCGCGTCGTGCTGTGCGCGCCCAGCACGAAGAACCGCAGCTTCTCGTTCCAGTCCGGCACGGACGCGTTCATCGAGCGGCCCTATCACCTCAACGACCTCATCGAGCACATCACCGATGTGATCGCACGTCCGCATGACGAGCGATCCCGACATCGCCGCGACGAGATCGCCAAGCACGAGTAGCCCCCGTTCTCCCCCCCACCCCCATTCTCTGGCACGTCACGCGCGCATGCCGCGCGTGAGCTACCAGAGATCGGCGCGGGTGGTCAGAAGTTCTCCCAGTAGCGGCTGGGGGTGGGGCCCCGCTGGCCCTGGTACTTGGACTTGAGGCCAGCGCTGCCGTAGGGGACGTCGGCCGCGGTGGTCATGCGGAGGAAGCTGATCTGACCGATCTTCATCCCCGGGTAGAGGGTGATCGGCAGGTTCGCCACGTTCGAGAGCTCGAGGGTGATGTGCCCGTCGAAGCCGGCATCGATGAAGCCGGCGGTGCTGTGGATCAACAGCCCGAGGCGGCCCAAGGACGACTTGCCCTCGATCCGAGCCACGATGTCGTCGGGCACGGCGACCCGCTCGAAGGTGGAGCCGAGCACGAACTCGCCGGGGTGGAGGATGAACGCCCGGTCGTCGTCGATGTCGACGAGGCGGGTCAGCTCCTCGAGGTCCTTCTTCACATCGATGACCGGCATGGTGTGGTTGAGGAACACGCGGAAGTACCGCTCGAGGCGCACATCGACGGACGATGGCGGCACCATCGTCGCGTCGAAGGGGTCGATCGTGATGCGGCCGGCGTCGAGCTGCTCACGGATGGTGCGGTCGGACAGGATCACGGCGCCCGAACCTAGTGCTCGCAGGCAGTTGCTACGATCGCCGGGCCCGCGGGTGTAGTTCAGCGGCAGAACATCAGCTTCCCAAGCTGAGAACGCGGGTTCGATTCCCGTCACCCGCTCCAGCATGAAAGCCCAGGTCACAGCCGATTTCCGGGACCTGAGCTTCGTCATTCAGAGGCCAAAATCGGGGTCG
>JBQTKH010000098.1:0-2196 GCA_052386335.1 Microthrixaceae bacterium | reverse complement strand
TCGACACCGTGCTGGTCACCGGAACCCTGGCAAACGTCTGTTGTGAGGCAACAGCCAGAGACGCCAGCACTCTCGACTACCGCACGATCATGGTCGCCGATGCCAACGCCGCCCGCCGGGACCAGGACCTCAACGCGACCCTCTACACGATCTACCGCTCGTACGGCGACGTTCGCTCGACTGCCGACGTAATCGCGCTGATCCACCAGGCGAAGGACGATCTCTAGACCCGGTCCCCCACCCGAAGGGCTGGCCTCGGGACGATCCGCGATGCGCCGATAGGGACTTGGCGGCCCGGGATGCTGACTGTCCTTCGGTGCAGGCGATTTCTGGTGCCCTGACCGGCGGATCGCTGAAGGGTGATCTCCCGCGCTAGTCCGTAGTGGCTGACCGCCATTCCTCGACCATCGCTTGGACGCTCGGGAACCGGTGATCAGGATCCGTCTGTGTTGATGTAGTGGCGACGTCCCGCTGCGTAGCCGCCCAACGTGACTCGCCCAGCAACTCACTCGCGACGCGACCCAGGTGGAAGACGGTGGTTCGCTCGTCGATCGTCGCCCCTCGTACGAACTCCTCGGGCGCCATGTAGCGAGTCGAACCCGGCAGCCGTGCCCCCTCGACGGTAAACGGTCCTGGCCGGTACTCGTCGAGGTCGATCAGCTGCATCGCCTTGCGATCGAAGTCGTACAGAAAGCACCCGTCGTACAGGTCGACGGAAACGAAACCGCACGCGGTGACCGCCAAGTGCGCGTCGAAGATTGTGTCCACCGCGGCGAGAATCTCCGAGAGAGGGAGTCCGTGGAACCGATTCAGTCCGGATCGGTCTGACCCCGCGAGGGTGGCATGGTTGAGCACGGCTCCGTTCAGCCACGGGTAGACGAGCTGTCGCTTGGTGCGCGTGTCGATCACCTCGATCGGAGCGACAATTGCCGGGTGTCGTACCGTTCGGTGAAACGCCATGGCTCGTCCAAGCGACTCACGTGCCTGGTCCGTCGTGGCGGTCTTGACGAACAATCGGCGCCCCGTCGTCTCTATGCCGTAGGAGACGCAGCCCGAGTCCTGCTGGTCGAAGACCGCAAACGCGGCGGCCGGGTCGAACTCCACTGCGCCATTCCACCACGGTGCTGACAAGACATCGACGTTTGTCCCGGCCACGCCTGGGCAATGTCCGATCGCCGGGGAGATCGACGGGCTAGTAGTCGCAGTCGTCGAGGACATCGTCACGACCGGCGGTCAGATCGGGCGGTCCACTGCTGACCTACGCGCCGAAGGTGCGGAGGTTCGCTACGCACTGGCCGTTGTGGACCGCGAGCAGGGCGGGCACGAGTCACTGGCCAAGCACGGACTCGACTTCCAGGCGCTGTTCACCGCTTCGGAGCTCGACAAGGCCGCGTAGTAGCCCGCTGCGAGCTGCCGCATGGGATCATGCGCCCGTGATGACCGAGAAACGATTCGACCCCGGTTCGCTTCCTCACAAGCGGGTGGCCGCAGGCGTCCTGCTCACCAACAGCGTCGGAGATGTGCTGCTGGTCGACCCGGTCTACAAGGAGTTCTGGGAGGTGCCCGGCGGTCTCGTCGAGGCCGGCGAGTCGCCGAGGGAGGCAGCGCGTCGTGAGTGCGACGAGGAGTTGGGCCTGCAGGTCGATGTTGGTGATGCCCTGGTTGTGCATTACTCCGATGGTGGCCGGACTCCCGGGGATGCAGTCCTCTTCATCTTCGACGGCGGGACCACTGACCGCACCGAGTTCGTCCTTCAGGCCGACGAGGTTGGTGAGGCCCGATTCATCGGCCCGTCGGACGTGCACGACTTCCTGATGCCAATCGTGGCCGACCGCATCCTGGCTGCACTTCGTGCGCGAGAGGCTGGCAGCACTCTGTACCTGGAGCGGTGACGGCACCTACTCCGGATGCGTGACACGGACCGGGCCCGCCCGTTTGCGGTGGGTGATCGACGCCCCCGAAGCGATGCGCCTCTTGTCGTCAAGCGGCTGATTCGAGGGCCTCGACGGCAGTGATGTCGCGGATGAGGGGGTAGAGCTCGCGGGCGACGTAGCGCTTGAGGCAGCGCTTGATCTCGCGCTTGGAGAGCCCGTCGGCGGTGCGCTTCTCGACGTAGGCCTTGGTGCGCGGGTCGGTGCCCATGCGAACAAGGACGATCGTCCACAGCGCCGAGTTGGCCTGGCGGTCACCACCGCG
>JBQTKH010000097.1:0-6437 GCA_052386335.1 Microthrixaceae bacterium | reverse complement strand
CCTGCCGGAGCCGGCGCCTCGTCACGCCCGGTCGGCCCCGAGCCTGCCGCCGATGCCCGATCCGGTGCCCATGTCCAACCCACTCGATGCCGGGCCGAGTGGGGTGTCGTTCTCGCTGGACGAGCTCGCTGATGCCACAGGGCTGACCCATCGTGAGCTGGGCGACCTCACCCGCTTCGGGCTCCTCGCCGGCTACCAGGTGGGGGGCGACACGTTCTACGACGGCGACGCGCTCGTGGTGGCACGCACCGCAGCGGGGTTCATGCGATTCGGCATCGAGGCGCGCCACCTGCGCATGTACAAGGTGGCGGCCGAGCGCGAAGCGGGGTTCATGGAGCAGGTCGTCATGCCCTTGCTGAAGCAGCGCAACCCCACGGCGCGTCAGCAGGCCGCCGAGAACCTCGGCGAGATGGCGAGGCTGGGGGAGCTGCTGCGGTCCGCGCTCCTGCGCGCGGCGCTGCGCGGCCACACCACGCCTGGTCGCTGAGCAGGCCCGCCCGCGGCGGGCCCATCGACAGCGTCCGCGGAGCGACGCCCGCCAGCGTTCGGTAGCGTGCTCTCTGTGGCGATCGAGATGGAGTTGGTGGGCATCGAGCTGGAGCGACCTCCGAACATCCCATGCCTCGTGCTGCGCGAGACCACCGGGGACGGACGAGTGCTCCCGATCTTCATCGGTGGCCCCGAGGCCACGGCGATCGCGTTCGCGCTCGAAGCCGTCGAGACGCCACGTCCGATGACGCACGACCTGATGAAGGACCTCCTCGACGAGGTGGGAGCCCGGATCGAGCGCGTCGTCGTCACCGAGCTGCGAGATCAGACGTTCTTCGCCGAGATCATCCTCAACGTGGCCGGTGAGATCCGCTCGGTGTCGTCTCGGCCGTCCGACGCGGTGGCACTGGCCGTCCGCTTCGGAGCGCCGCTCTTCGCCGAGGAGGGCGTGCTGGAGGTGGCCGGTCGCGTCATCGAAGAGGGCGTGCCCGAAGAGGTGGTCGAGCAGTTCAAGGAGTTCATCGACCATGTGAACCCGGAGGACTTCGCCTCCTAGCGCGGTCCCCGAGCACGGATCGGGCACGGTGCGTGGCGGTCGCGGGGGCGATTCGGCCCGAGTCGAGCAGTTTGCGCCCCCAGAATGGCCCGATCGGGCCATGGATGTGCATCACCAGCCCAGCGACACTTGGTGGCGACAGCAGTCACCACAGAATCAAAGGCGGGCGTTGCGGCATGGGTCCAGTCCGAGTGCTCCTGGTCGACGACTCCGAGGACATGCGACTGCTGTGCCGGATCGTCCTCGACAAGGACCCGGCCTTCGAGGTGTGGGGCGAAGCGATCAACGGTGAGGAAGCGATCGCCGCGATCGCCGACGAGGCCCCCGACGTGATCGTCCTCGACGTGATGATGCCCGTGATGGATGGGCTGACGGCGCTTCCGGTGCTTCGGGAGCGCTGCCCGTGGGTCCCTGTCGTGCTCTTGACTGCCTCGGCGAGCGACGAGACGCGGGCGCATGCCCTGGAGCTGGGAGCGTGGGCCGTGCTGGACAAGCAGATCGGCCTCGACGAGATGACCGCCGCGCTGCTCGCGGCCTACGCCTCGGTGGAGCACGCGGATCACCAGCGGCGCGTCAGCTAGTCGCGCGCCCAGCGCACCGTCGCATACCGTGGCGCTCCATGGCTCCCAGGGTCCTGGCTCGGTAGTGCCGCTCGCTTCGCACCAGGACCCCTGGCAGCGGGTGAAGGTCAGCGCCCTGGTGCTGGCACTCGTCATCGGGCTCGGCACCGTGGCCTACGTGCTGCTCGGGCTCAGCCTGCTCGACGCGCTCTACCAGACCGTCACGACCATCTCGACGGTGGGGTTCCGCGAGTACGGCACGACCGACGCGGCCTGGAAGATCACCACGCTGGTGGTGATCCTGGTGGGGGTCGGCGCCGCCCTGTACACCCTGGGCGTGTTCCTCGAGACGCTGGTCGAGGGCCGGCTCACCGACCGGATCGAGCGTCGGAGGGTGCGGCGTAGGATCGACGACATGGACGGCCACGTGATCGTGTGCGGGTGGGGCCGGGTGGGTCGCTCGATCGCCGAGCACCTCCGAGGGTCATCGGCCGATGTCGTGGTGGTCGACAACGACCCGCTGCGGGTTGCGATGGTCGACGGCGTCGCCATCGAAGGCGATGCCACCGATGACGACGTGCTCCGCGCCGCGGGCATCGAGCGCGCGGCGACGCTCATCGCCGCCCTCGCCACCGATGCCGACAACCTCTACATCACGCTGTCGGCGCGTGCGCTGCGGCCCGACCTGTTCATCGTGGCGCGCGCCCGACTCGACGCCGCCGAGCCCAAGCTGCTGCAAGCGGGCGCCAACCGGGTGGTGAACCCGCAGAAGATCGGCGGGGCGCGCATGGCAGCGCTCGCCGTGCAGCCGGCCGTCGCCGACTTCCTCGACGTGGTGATGCACGACGGCAGCCTCGAGTTCCGCCTCGGTGAGGTGCTGCTGCAGGCTGGCTCGTCGCTCGTGGGTCGAACCTTGCGCGACACGCAGATCCGGGATCACACGGGTGCGCTGATCCTCGCCGTGCGCGGCGACGGCGGGCAGTTCCTCACCAACCCCTCTCCCGACGTCGTCCTCCAAGCCGGCGAGCTCCTCATCGCCATCGGCACGGAGGTGCAGCTCAAGGCGCTCACCGAGGCGGCCTTGCCCGCCCGGTAGGGGATCCGGCGGAGGCCGTTGACGGCGCGCGCCGCCCGTCGTACGCTCGGACCCCGCACGACATCGGTGTAACTCCATCTGTGTCATGCGTCGAGACCACCACCTCGATCAGTCACGCAGGGGAGCACGCGCATGAGCACGGATGGGTTCAGCGGCCGCGAAGCAGCCGCCATCGTCGGCATCACCTACCGCCAGCTCGACTACTGGGCCCGCACGGATCTCATCCGGCCGTCGCTGGCCGATGCGACCGGGAGCGGCAGCCGCCGGCGCTACTCCTATCGCGACCTCATCGAGCTCAAGCTCATCAAGACCCTCCTCGACGCCGGTCAGAAGCTCGAGCGCGTGCGCGCCGCCTTCGACTACCTCCGCGATCTCGGCGACGACCTCACCGCAGTGCGCCTCGTGATCACCGGCGACAGCGTCGTGCTCGTGCGCGACGGCGGCGAGCTGCTCGACGTCGTCAACCGCTACCAGGGCCAGGGCGTGCTCAACCTCCTGGCGCTCGACGGCGTGGTGGAGCAGGTCGATGCCGCGATCGTGGAGTTTCGGCCTGCTGTCGACGCCGTGACCACCGAAGGCGACGACGGTTCGGGAGCGGTGCTCGCCGCCCGATAGGTTCGGCGAGGTGACGCTGCGCACCTCACCACTCGACCTTGCCCACCGAAGCCTGGGCGCCAAGATGGTGCCCTTCGGGGGCTGGGACATGCCGCTGTCGTACCCGGACGGCACCCTCGCCGAGCACAAGGCCTGTCGGGGCGACGCGGTGGCGTTCGACGTCAGCCACCTCGGTACGGTGCGCGTCTCGGGGCCCGACGCGCTCGCCCACCTGCAGCGGGCGCTCACCAACGACCTTGGCAAGATCGCGCCGGGGCGAGCGCAGTACACGCACCTCCTCGACGACGCCGACGCCTCCGTGCTCGACGACATCATCGTGTGGTGGGTCGACGACGTCACCTTCGACGTGATGCCCAACGCATCCAACACCGCCCGGGTGATCGCGGCCATCGGCGGCGAAGACGTCACAGCGACGCGCGCCATCCTGGCGGTCCAGGGACCGAGCGCACGGGAGCGGTTGGCCACGATCTCGCCGGAAGCGGCCGCCATCGGGCGGTTCCGGGTGGGAGAGGCCACCGTCGCCGGGGTGCGCTGCACCGCGGCCGGGACGGGCTACACGGGCGAGGACGGCGTGGAGCTCGCGGTGCCTGCCGACCAGGCGGCGACCGTCTGGGATGCGCTGCTGACCACAGGGGTCGTGCCCGCCGGTCTGGGCGCGCGCGACACGTTGCGGCTCGAGGCCGGCCTGCCGCTCCACGGCCACGAGCTCGGCCCCGGCATCACGCCGCTGCAGGCCGGGCTCGGGTGGGTGGTGGCCTGGGACAAGCCCGGCGGCTTCCGGGGCCGCGATGCGCTGCTCGTCGAGCGCGAGGCAGGCGTGGCCCGCCGACTGCGCGGGCTCGCCACCGAAGGTCGGCGCCCGCCGCGCGCCGATCAGGCCGTGCTCGTCGGCGGCGAGCCGGCCGGCATCGTCACGAGCGGCAACTTCTCGCCGGTGCTCGGCCACGGCATCGCGTTGGCGTTCCTGCCCCCGGTGGTGGGGGAGGGGAGCGAGGTGGCCATCGACGTGCGCGGCGAGGCCGTCCCCGCCCGCGTCGTCCCCACCCCGTTCGTCTGAGCCACCCCAACCCCCTGTGCTTCTGTGCACCGGCAGCACCGGCATGCGGTGCCCCGAGTGCAGAGACCCGGAGTCAGGTCGCCTGCTCGGCCTTGGCGGCCTTCTCCTCGTGGTGCTGCTGGACGGCGGTCATGATCGCCGAGGTGGCCGCGGTGATGAACTCGGGGCGGTTCTCGGCGGCCCAGTCGCGGCTCTCGGTCGTGGCGACCGCCGATTGCTGGAAGTGGGGGAACACGTAGCGGGCCATCAGCTCGTAGCTGCGTGAGGTCTCCGCACGGTCCGCCCACTCGTGGGACATGTTGAGGAACGTGCCGAAGCCGCCCGACTGGTCGATGAGCCGCTGGATCTGGGCGATCGCATCGTCGACGGTGCCGATCACGGCGAAGCCAGACGCGTTCATGGCGTCGGCCATCTCGGTGACGTCGGTGGTGTCGGGACCGAGGGGCAGGGCGGCGACGCGCTGGAAGTAGTCGACCCACTGGGGGAGACCGAACTTCACGTCCTCGTAGGCCTGCTCCTTGGTGTCGGCGATGTGCATCGGCCCGACGAGCCGCCACTTCTGGCGCGACACCTGCGTGCCGAACTCGGCCGCCCGCTCCTCCATGACGCTCCAGTGGCCGCCGAGGATGTCGAAGCCGCCCTGGCTGGTGGCACCGATCGACAAGAGCGAGTGCCCGAAGCGGCCGGCGAGGCGCGGGCCCGACGGCGACACCTGGGCGGCGACGGCGATCTCGAAGCACGGGTCGGAGTAGGGCCGCAGCTGGAGGCGGGCGTCCTTGAGGGTGAACCAGTCGGTGGTGCGGTTCACGAGCTTCTCGCCGGCGAGCAGCTCGAGGATGGCTTCGAGGGCCTCCTCCATCATCTCGCGCTGGCGGGCGACCTCGATGCCCATCATGAAGGCGTCGGACGGCAGCGCCCCAGGACCGACCCCGAACATCACGCGACCGCGGGTGAGGTGGTCGAGGAGCACCATGCGGTCGGCGAGCATGAGGGGCTGGTGGTAGGGGAGCGAGCTCACCCCGGTGCCGAGCTTGAGGTGCTTGGTGCGCTGCGAGGCCGCGGCGATGAACACCTCGGGGCTGGCGATGATCTCGTAGCCGGCGGAGTGGTGCTCGCCGATCCACGCCTCGTCGAAGCCGAGCGAGTCGATGTGCTCGAGCAGGTCGAGATCCCGCTCGAGGGCAAGCGTGGGGTTCTGCCCCACCGGGTGGAACGGAGCAAGGAAGATGCCGAAGCGAAGGGGCCAGTCCATGGCCCGACACCCTAGGCGGACACTTGACCGCCCGGTCAAGAACCTGGACTCGATGAGGACGCCGGAGGCGAGCCGGCTTCGCCGGTCGCCGGGAGGCACCCGCGGAGGCAGGAGCGCAGCGACGCCCGGAGCGGGCTAGAGAATCAGTCGAGCAGATCTGGTTGGTCGGCGACGATCTTGTCGAAGAGGGGCTGGAAGCTGAACCAGCACGCGAAGTGGCTGCCGACCTGGTCGCGGGTGTGGCGGGCCATCGCCGGGTCGATCTTCACCGGCGTGCCGGCGGCCTCGGCCATGAGCTGCACCTCGGCGCTGCGCTCCATCGTGATGAACAGCCACGCGGCCTCGTCGACGCTGTGACCGACGGTGAGCAGACCGTGGTTGCGGAGGATCGCCGCCTTGTGCTCGCCCAGGGCGTGGGCGATGCGCTTGCCCTCCTCGGTGTCGATGACCACGCCGGTGTAGTCGTCGAACAGGCCGTGGTCCTCGAAGAAGGAGCAGGCGTCTTGCGTGAGCGGGTCGAGCAGCTTGCCGAGCGTGGAGAAGGCCCGGCCGTGCTTGCTGTGGGTGTGGGCGGCGGCCATCACGTCGGGACGGGCGGCGTGCACCTGGGAGTGGATCGCGAACGCCGCGATGTTCACGGGCCAGTCGCCTTCGACGACCTCGCCGCTGTGGTTCACCAGGATCATGTCGGAGGCCCGGATGAGACCGAACGACAGCCCGAAGGGGTTCACCCAGAAGCAGTCGGTGCGCTCGGGATCGCGAGCGGTGAGGTGGCCGGCGATGCCCTCGTTGAAGCCGAAGCGGTCGAAGAG
>JBQTKH010000096.1:0-9645 GCA_052386335.1 Microthrixaceae bacterium | reverse complement strand
GTCCACCGCAACCGATCGCAGGCCAGGGACGAGCGCCTCGGTGTGCGGGAGCCAACGCGTCCACTCCCACTCGGTGAGTCGCTCGTGCGTGGTCAGCACGACGAGCGCCAGGTCGCGGGGGCTGTGGAGCGTCACCGCCTGGACGACGAGCCAGCGGGCAAGCGACTCGCAGGGCGCCAACGACCCGGCGAGACCGAGTACGCCGTCTTCTCGTAGATCGACGGTCACGGGCACGTCACGATCGACGGCGTGCTCGCTCTGAAGTCGGTCGGCCTGCGCCCGCATCTCCTCGTCGCCGCCCTCGCCGCCTTCGATCTCCACAACGCTCGGGAGGTCGCCGATTCCCAGGCGCAGCTGGAGGAAGTCGCTCTGATCCGGGCGACGCTCCCAGAGGTCGGGTGACAACGACCGTGCGCGGTCGACCAAGTGCGCCGGGCTCGGCGACGCATCCCTGCGGGCGAGCAACGCCGTTCCACGCGCGGAGTCCAGGCGCTCGGAGAGCGAGGCGAGATAACTCCGGAACTTGGCCGACGCAGCCCGGAACTCCTTGCGACCGCTGCGGCGATCGTCGACCACCGACCAGATCGCCATCGCCGGTCCCATGGCCAGGAAGATGAGAAAAATGGGCGAGATGAAGAGCGCCATCGGCACTCCCAGTACGACAGGGATAACCGAGGCGCCAAGGGGAAACTTGCGCTTCGCCGGTCGATCAGGGGGTACCGGAAGCTTGAACTTCGGAGGCGCGAACGGACGCGTGACCCTCGGAGGACGGTTGAACAGCAAGCGCCCGTCCCGGTACGGATGCTGACCGACTCTCCTTTCGGCAGCTACCGGCTCCACCGTGACCATGGAGCTGCCCACCTCTACAACCTGTCCGGGCGCCAAGCTCGCCCTGCCCTCGAGCGGCTTTCCGTCGAGGAACGAGCCGTTGGTGGATCCGAGATCGGAGACCTCCACGGCATCGGCTGATACCGCCACGAGCAGGTGCTCCCGCGACACCGTGTCGTCGGCGAGTGTGATCGTTGCCTCGGAGCTTCGTCCCACCACGTGCTCCCCAACAGTGAGGGGGAACCGGGCCCCCGACGCGGGGCCTCCGACGAGGAGAAGTTCGAAGGGATGTTTCTCGGTGCTCGAGCGCTTGGTGCGACCGCCCGTCGGGGGGGTACGAACAACCCGGGGCGCTCCGGTCGGACTGCGCTCGCCGCCACCGATCACCAAGCGGTCACCGTGTCGCAGCTCCAGCGCTCCGACCTGGGCGTCCGGGTCGACGGCCTGGCCAGTCCGGGCCAGAACCGCCTCGTGCTCACAGGAACCGAGTCCCCCAAGGTGACGCCACGCGGCGTCGAGCAGGGCTCCTGCGGACGCCTCGGCCTCCACGTCGACGATGACCGGGCGCGCCGCGCCGCCGTCGGGGCCCTCGACTACGAGCGCAACGTCCACTTGCGAGTGCCTCCCACCGCGCTCAGGCGACCGGTTCGACTTCTGTTCCCGCCCTTGTCCCGGCGCGACCCAAGTGTGCCGCGCGCAGGGCTTTGAGCGCCCGGTATGTGAGCGCGCGCACGGCCTCCTCGCTCGTGTCCAGGGCGGTCGCGGTCTCTGCCACCGAGAACTCGCGCAAGAAGCGCAGGTCGAGCACGGTCTGGTGGGCGAGGGACAGGGTCGCGAGGGAAACCCGGAGGCTCTCGTTCTCCGAGGAACCGACCACCAAGTCCTCGTGCGAAGGCACCTCGGGGGGAAGCGGCTCGGCGACGGGGAGCTCCGCGACTGTCCGACTGCGGGATCGGGCAACAACGAGGTGGTAGGCGATCCGCAGTAGCCAGGCCCGAAAGGGAACGCCACGCCACTCGTACTGCGGTAGGTGCTCGTAAGCACGGCAGAACGTCTCGGCGGTGAGGTCCTCGGCCGGTTGAGTTCCGACGCGGTTGCGGATGAATGCGAACACCGTGGCCGCGTTCTGTTCGTACAAGCGGTGAAACGCGTCGCGATCACCCGCGACGGCCCGCTCGACGATGGCCTGTTCGTCCATCCTCGCCCCCGCCGTACAACTGCCCTCGAACCGACGCAAACGTAGCGCCCCGCCGAGCGACGAGTTTCCCTACCGCTACGCTGCCCACGCCGGCCAGGTCCGGTATTCGGACAATTGGCGCTTACTCGTCGCTGGGGGCGGATGGGATGAGCCCGACATTCGGCGTCCCCGAGGTTGCGGGGCTCGAATCGCCGGAGCAGATCGGACGGGGCGCGTTCAGCGTTGTCTTCCGCGCCTACCAGCCCCAGTTCTCGCGCTTCGTGGCTCTCAAGGTCCTGGATGTCGACCTGCGAGACGATCAGGCTCGGATCCGGTTCGACAACGAGTGTCAGCGCCTCGGACAGCTGACCGGGCACCCCAATATCGTGACGGTCCTCGACTCGGGAGTGCTCCCCGGCCGCCACCCCTACCTGGTCATGGACTTCATGGTCGGCGGATCGCTGGACGAGCACGTGCAAGCCAGCGGCCCGTTCCCGATCGAGCGGGTCCTGCGCACCGGCGTGAAGGTGGCAGGAGCGCTCGAGACCGCCCACCAATCTGGGATCCTCCACCGCGACATCAAGCCGTCGAACGTGCTGGTCTCACGGTTCGGCGAGCCTGCCCTCGCCGACTTCGGCATCTCGGCGGTCGCCGACGAGATGATGCGGGCGTCGTTCTCGAACTACTTCACGCCGGCGCACGCAGCTCCCGAGGTCGTGGACGGGAAGCCCGCGACCGAGGAATCGGACGTCTATTCGCTGTGCTCGACGCTCTACGAGCTCCTCGCCGGCCACTACCCGTTCGAGGTGCGGGACGCCAGGACCACCGGCAACGTCCCCGCGTTGCAACGCCGGATCCTCGAGAACCCGGTCCCGCCGATCAGTCGTCCGGATCTGCCGCCGGCCTTCATGGACCTGCTCCGACGGGGCCTGTCGAAGAAGCCCGCCGAGCGCCCCCAGGACTGCCTCGATCTGGGCGAGGAACTGCGCTCCATCCAGCACACGATGGGCTTCGAGGAGACGTCGATGGTCGTGCCGGACGCGAGCGCTCCAGCACCACAAGTCCCCGCGCCCGTGAAGAAGAAGCCGGGCCGGCGGACGCGAGGCAAGCCGCGGCCCTCGAGCGCGCCGCCGCCGCGACCGCAGCCTCCCGCCGAGGAGCGGGCGCCACTCTGGATCCCGACGCCCGAACCTGCCCGCCGCCCGGAGCCGACGATCGAGCCGGTGCCGAACACGCCGAGCCTCCCCAAGGCCGCTCCGACTCCGACGGGGTTAGTCGCCGCGGTCGAAGCACCACCGATCGCCCCAGAGGAGGAGGATCAGGCGCCCGCCGGGGAACCCTCATACGGCCAGGCAGCGGCCTGGATACCGCGCGCTCCTGATCGCTCGACGGAGTCGCGCTCGTCGCGGGGCTCAGGGCGGAACCGCCGATCCAGCACGGGGCGATGGACGGGCAGCGCGAGCACCACGCGTCGATCGAGCCGGAAGGCGCTCGTGATAGGTGCGGCCACGGCGCTTGTGCTTGCAGTGGTTGGCGTCGGTGCGGTCGCGGCGTTCTCTGGCGGAGGCGGCGGCGAGGCCGGTCCGGTGCGCGACCGACGCCTCGATCCGGAGGACGTCGCGATCTCGAACGCAGCGGGATCGGCGACCGTCACCTGGATCAACGACACGGCGGTCGACACCTATCTCGCGATCTATGCCCGACCGAGCCCCGACGAGGGCGTCGAGTGTGAAACGAGCGGCGATCCGCTCCTCCTCCGGAGAACGCGGCCGTTCGGGCCCGTCGCTTGCCGCGCCGTTGGGGTGGAAGCGGTGGTCACACTCAGCGACGCCGAACTCGCCGAGCTGGCAGCCGACGCACGCGGCGGCGTGGTGTGTATCGGGATCGTGACGAACGCGCCGGAGCGCAACCGATTCGGCGAGAGCCTGGCACCCGACGCTCTCCGGTTTGCGCCTGGTGTGCCGGTCCCGACAGTCGAACGCTGCGACTCGTGAGCTGGTTCAGCCGCGGACCGGCGCTCGCTTCCGCCGGGGCCTTCTGAGCGACCGCACGCTCAAGGCAGCCCGAAGACGTTCGACTGGTCGCCTCTCCCGCCCGATCCCACCTCGCATCTCGCCGACGAGAGCCCAAGCGCGCTCGGCCGATTCCTCGGGGATGTCACTTGGGTCGAACAGGGCAGCGTTGGCAAGCTCACCGAGGGGATCGACCGCAGCGGCGGTACCCGGACCTATGGCTTCGGCGGCACGCGCGACCTCCGCCGCGCTCATGGGCTCGAGCCGGTCGACGCGGTGATCGCGAAGTCGGTCGAGCGCCTCGTGCCACGCCCCGATGGCCCGACGGCGCTGGTCAGCGACCCGCCGGCGTTGGCGGAAGCGTCGCGACTTGAGGAACGGAATCACGGCAATGGCAAGCACGGCTCCGGCGGCGACAACCGCGGCGGCGGCGACGATCACAGTGCCGGTAGTGATCCCGCCTCCTCGGTCCTCAGCCGCGGTCGCGGGCGTCGGAGGCCGCTCCGGAACCGCGCCGCCGGGCGTTTCGGGAGATTCCTCGGGCTGGGGCGGCGGAGGCGGCGCCGGCTGCTCCAATGGGTTCCCGCGCGCGGGGAACGGCTCGAACGCCACCCAGCCTTGCCCGGGGAACGCGACCTCGGGCCAGGCTCGAAGGTCGCGGGCGTGCAGCTCGACGGTGCGCTCGTCCTGTACCTCGTCACCCAGGCGGAAGCCGACCACGACACGAGCGGGGAGGTTCAGCCGGCGGGCTGCGACCGCGAACACAGCGGCATACTGCTCGTATGAGCCGCCGGGCGCGTTGGTCGGGTTCACCTTGATCGGGTTGAAGAACTCCTGGAGCGCCCCGAGGTCATGGCCCGCGTGCGCAATTGTGTCCTCCACGAGGACGAAGCGGGCCGGATCGGTGAAGAAGCACGTGAGCTTGTCGAGTTGCTCGGCGCCGGTGGTGGGCAGGTCGGGACAGGTCTCGTCGGGCAGGTCCATCACTGATTGGGGACCCTGCTCCACGGCAGTTGGCAAGGGCGGGGGAACTGTCACGTACTTCGATGTTCGCGGGATGAGCGCATTTCCAGTGGCCGCCGGCGCCGGGGGTACGCTCGACGTGACGCAGTACTCGAGCCCGTTGACTTCGCGGCCGGTCGCGACGTTGCCGGACTCCGGGTCGTAGAGCAACTCGAGGTCGCCTCCATCCTCGCAGGCCGAGACCTCGGTGGCACGGTCAAAGGTGGGGACGAAGCCAGGCTCGGGCCAGGGCCAGCCGCAGTTCTCGCTGTCACGACCGAAGACGGCCGGCTTCTTGTTCACCTCGACCCGGTAACGGACTCGCTGACCCGGACGTGCCTCGGCAGACGGAGAGTTCTCAGGGGCCGGCGGGACGAAGGTATCGGCGGTACGGAAGGTCGTGCCGGTCGACCAGTTCACACCGTCGTACTGATCGAGCGCGGCGACGCGCAGGTGCGACGGGAAGCCCTCTCCACCCCGCCGTTCGATGGTCGCGAGTACGCATTCGCCGGGGACGGGCGTGCCGTCAGCGTCGACCTCTGGCAATCGCAGGGCCGCGCTCACGAGCGTGATGGGGTTAGGGGCCGCCAGCTCCTGCGTCGGAGGCTCGCGTCTCAGCACCGTCGGGTCGTCGGCGGACGCGCCCGGCATGACGGGTCCCACTACGGCAGATCCCACGAGCAGCGCAGCGAGGAGCGCGACCGGCACGACGAAGAGGCCCCGGCGGTCCGGGTCGCGTATGGCGACGCGCATCCCGCCGACATCGTCACGATCCAGGCCCAAGCGCTGCGGTAGCGCGGCCAGCGCGAGAAGGACGCCGGCCACGGCCACGAAGGCGATGGCGAGCGGGGTGCTCGAGCCGGGACCGCCCTGACCGAGCGCCACGCCGACGACGAACGCAGCAAGCGGCGGCGTCACGATCCCGATGGCAGAGGCGCCGCTGAGAGCGGCCACAACCGCCCCGAACGCGGCGAGCCAGGTGACCGCAGCCGGTACGACCAGCAGGTCGGCTTCGGGAGCGGCGCGAAGGGTCGTCGTGAGGATGCGGTCCCACCCGTCGATCAAACCGCTCACGACGTCGCCGAACGCGAGGGGGTTGCCGAAGAGCCCGAATCCGACCAAGGCGACGAACGCCGCCAGCGACGCCAGTCCTGCGGTGACAGCCTGCATCCGGTCGCTCAGCGCGAGGGCGAGAGGCACGAGCGCTCCCGCGGCGAGCCCGATCGCGATCGGCTCGACGAGCTGCCCCGCTTCGAAGACGCGGTGGAACGTTGCCCCGGCGATCGCCGCCAGGAGAATGCCAAGGGCCATTCGGGCGAGGCCGAGGAACCTCATCGGCGGCTGGGTGCGTTCCAACTCTTGGCGAACTGCCGGCACGACGACGACGCGAAGACCCTGACGCCCCGGGGGCGAGGCGAGCCGGGACCGGGCGTCTCCGTGAGCGCGACAGTGGCTCGCTCGAAGCGGCGGCGGATGCTGCCCACGAAGATGACCTCTTCGGCCGGCGGCGAGCCGGTCGTCACGATCAACGATTCACCCGAACGATTCGTCCGCAGCGTTCCGACGGCCTCGACCAGCGACCCGCCGCTCCGCTGCTCCACGACTGCCAGGAACTCGAGGAACTCACGGGCGGTGGGGTCGAGCCGGCGCGTGAGGTCGACGCCGTCGGTGGTACGCAGTCGTACCGGGAAGTTCATGCGCGCCGAGGCAACGACAAGCGAAGCCACGATCTCGACCGCGACCTCGAATGCCTCTTCGCTCTCGTACACCTCCGGTCGGGTATCGAGCACGATCGTCGTGCTGGGCCGGCTGGTGTCGATGTTGTGGCGCACCATCAACTTGCCCGTCCGCGCACTCGACCGCCAGTGGATCATCCGAAGATCGTCACCAATTACGTACTCGCGAAGCCGGTGGAAGGTGATGGTGCCCTCCGCGGCCGTATCCGACGTCGGGCCTTCCAGATTCCGGGCGAGGCTGGAGGGCAGCATGACGACGTGCTCGACCTTCGGGTACACGCACAGATCGACCTCGTCGGCGACGCGCCGAGCCAGCCGCACCAGACCCAACGCGTCGACCCTGACGAACCTCAACGGACCGACTGGATAGATCCCTCGTCGATCGGTCGTCAGGTAATACGTCGTGGTCGCGGTCGCACGCGGCGCCACGCGTGGAAGGACGATGACCTGCGTGCCTCCTCGGAACCGCTCGTGAGCCACGGCAGGCGGGCTCGTACGACGGCCCTGGTTGTCGAGGACGAGATACGCGATCGCAGGCTGACCGCGGGTCACCCGGTCCGGGCGGATGAAGCGGTCGGCCTGAATCCCGCTACGCCGGTACACCGCGGCGACGCCCGCAACCACGGCTACGAGACACGCCGTCGCCAGGATGACCAACTCGATCCAGTCGAGCGCCGCGCCGGCCCAGTACATGGCGATCGCCGCCGCGAGTACCGCGACGCCGGCACGGGTCAGCCTCAAACGAGCTCCAGGTCACGCGGGACGGGAAGCGAGGCCAGCACCCGCCCGACGAGCTCGATGGCATCGAATCCCTGGAGTTCCGCCTCCGGGGTGAGGATGAGCCGATGGGATAGCACCCACGGCGCCAGCGCCTTCACGTCCTCGGGAATGACGTAGGAGCGACCGGCGGCGGCGGCGGCGGCGCGCGCCGCGCGTAGCAGCGAGAGGCTGCCGCGGGGGCTCACGCCGAGTCGTACTTCGTCGAGCTCTCGGGTGGCCGACGCAACCTGCACGATGTACTCCTCGAGCTCCGGCGAGACCGTGACCTCTCGGGTCGCCTCGATCATGCGAGCGAGATCGCCGACGGTCATGACCGGCTCGAGATGGTCGATGCTCGGGCCCTGCTTCTGGGTCTCGAGAATCGACACCTCGGACTCCAGGTCGGGGTAGCCCATGCTCGCTTTGAGAAGGAAGCGGTCGACCTGCGCTTCGGGCAGCGAGTACGTGCCCTCCATCTCGATGGGGTTCTGTGTCGCTATGACCATGAACGGCCGGGGGACGAAGTGCGTCTCGGCGTCCGCGGTCACGCGGTGTTCCTCCATCACCTCGAGCAAGGCCGACTGGGTCTTCGGTGACGCCCGGTTGATCTCGTCCCCGACAACGACGTTCGCGAACACCGCCCCCGGCCGGAACTCGAACTCCTGAGTCGCCTGATTGAAGATCGTGACACCGGTGACGTCGGAGGGAAGCAGATCGGGCGTGAACTGGATCCGGCTCCAGCTGGCGTCGGTGGATGCAGCGAGGGCGCGCGCCAGCATCGTCTTGCCGACACCGGGCACGTCCTCGATGAGGAGGTGCCCCTCGGCCAGAAGGCACACGAGGGCCAGCCGCACGACATCCCCCTTGCCCTGGATGACTTGTTCGACGTTGCCGGCCAGCATCTCGAACTGCTGCGCGAACCCGGCCATGCGGGTGTCGGCAACCGGGGGCGCACGCTGTGGCTCCTCCTCGGGCGGGAGCTCCTCCTCGGCCGGAGTCTCGACATCGCCACCTGTCTTCCCCGGCTGGCGGCGCTTACGGGCCTGAGTGGCGCGGGTTTGCGTTGCCTTGGAGCCGCGCTTGCGGTTGGCGGGCGTCGGGCCAGGCGAATCGAGGAAACTCATCGGTTCGATCTCCTTCGGGAACGCGGGAGTGTGAGCACGCTGAGTCCGATGGCACCCAGCGCGGATGGGACCACGTCAGTGACGGCGCCAGCGATGCCTGCTGGTGGCGTGATCGGGTCGGGCGGTGGATCCACGCAGCCGGTTGGGCGACTTACGGTGGTCCCCCAACCCCCATTCGCCGACGTTGCCTGCGCGGTTTGATCCGAGCACGGGATCGGCGCTGAGTTCGTGTTGTCGCACCGCTCCATCGCACCATCCGGGAGCCAGTGGCCATAATCGCCCGTGACTTGCCAACCCCACGTCTGGTTAGGCGGGGTCCCGTCCGGGCCAGTCGATACAGCGCTGCAGGCGGACGGTCCGTCGATGAACGCCGGTTCGGGCGCAGGAGGCGACCCCGCCGGATTACGGCCTCCCTCCTGTGCCTCGACCGTGACGCTCCCGCTGGGGACCATGCTCGGACCTCCCGGTGTGCACACGACGGGGGGACCTGGGGCCGATCCGCAGCCGGGGCCGTTCACGACAAAGTTGGCGCCGCGCCCGGGCTTGGTCGGCTGCCACTGCCAGGTCACCGTGTAGCTGGTAGCTCCCGCACCGGGATCAGCGCCACTCACATGGACATCTGTTGGCGCGTTCGTCGCGCTGTCGGTCACATTGACCGGAGCCGAAGCGCCTTGCGCCGGAGAGCAACCGACCGAGTTGCACGCAATCACGGAAACTGAATAGGTGCCCAGATCGAGACCCGTGAACGTGAACGCGCAGTCACCCGCTTCACCCCGAGCCTCGCCACCTGGGCCGCCGGCGACGAACTGATATCGATTGACCGCAGCACCGCCGTCGTCTGCCGGGTATCCGCAGGTCACCTGGATGCTCGCGGGCCCGCCTGGCGCCGCGACCACGTTGGTGGGTGGCGACGGCACGGACTTCTTCGGCTCCTCCTTCGGCTCCTCCCTCGGAGGCGCAGGCGGCGGTGCTTCTTCGACCACGGTCGTCTGGGTCGGGTTGGCCGG
>JBQTKH010000095.1:0-3397 GCA_052386335.1 Microthrixaceae bacterium | reverse complement strand
TGCGCTGTGCAGATGTTGGTGGTGGCATTCTCAGGACGGAGGTGCTGCTCGCGGGTCTGCAGGGCAAGCCGATGCGCGGGGCGACCAGCGGTGTCGACGGACACGCCGACGAGTCGTCCCGGCATCGAGCGCCGGAGGCTGTCGCGCGTGGCGAGGAAGCCGGCGTGTGGGCCGCCGTAGCCCATGGGCACGCCGAAGCGCTGCGACGACCCGACCACCACGTCGGCGCCCTGCTCACCCGGCGGCGTGAGGATCGTGCACGCGAGGAGGTCGGTCGCAACGGCGACGAGGCCGCCGGCCGCGTGCACCGCAGCGATGGTGGGGGAGAGGTCGCGCACCACGCCGCTCGTGCCCGGGTGCTGGAGCAGTGCGCCGAACACGACGGAAGGGTCGAGCTCGTCGAGGGACCCGACGACGATCTCGATGCCGATCGGTTCCGCGCGCGTGGCTACCACGGCGATGGTCTGCGGGTGGGTCTCGGCGTCGACGAAGAAGCGCGCTGACGCGTGCTTGGTGGAGCGACGGATGAGGGTCATCGCCTCGGCGGCCGCCGTGGACTCGTCGAGCATCGACGCCCCGGCGATGTCCATGCCGGTGAGGTCCGTCACCATGGTCTGGAAGGTGAGGAGCGCCTCGAGCCGCCCTTGGCTGATCTCGGGCTGGTAGGGCGTGTAGGCGGTGTACCACGCCGGGTTCTCGAGCACGTTCCGCAGGATCACACCCGGCGTGTGCGTGCCGCTGTAGCCGGTGCCGATCAGCGAGGTGACCACCTCGTTGCGGTCGGCCAGGGTGCGCAAGAGGGCGAGCACCTCGGGCTCGGAGCGGGCGTCGGGGAGCGCGAGCGGCTGGTCGGTGCGGATGGTCTTGGGCACGGCCTGCTCGATGAGCGCCTCGACGGTGGCCACACCGAGGACCGCGAGCATCGCCTCGACGTCCTCGGGCCGTGGACCGAGGTGCCGGTCGGCGAAGGTGGTGGCGGGCTGGCGCTCGGTCACAGCTGCTCCAAGAGGTGCGATGGCGGTCGGTCAGGATCGACCCCCGCTGTCACCTTGGGGCTCCAGCGTTGCCTCCCCCGTGTGGTCCTTGGGCCTGAGAGGTTCCGGGGCGGTTGCACCTTCGGCGCCCGATCACCGGCTCCGAGGAGACGACATCGGGACTCTCCCACACGGGTTCGTCAGCAACAGGCACCATAGTGGTCGGCCGGCCAGGATTGGCAGACCACGACCAGAAGCGACCAGCCGATGTCCTCCACCACCAGCCCTGATGTGGCCTCGAGCCCCCGCCCGGCGCGACCGTCGTCGCCCCGCTGGCACTCGCTCGACGTCCTGAAGGGGCTGGCGCTGTGGGCCCTCGTCGCGCACCACTTCAACAAGTGGGCCGGCGGGCGGATCGACGAGCGCTTCCTCGGCTACGACCACTTCATCGTCACCGACCTGGCGGCGCCGATGTTCGGGGTGGCGCTCGGTGCCGCTGCGATGGTGGTGGGCAGCCGGATCGAGCACTGGGCCGACCTGCCGAAGCCGGTGTGGCGCTGGGGGCAGATCCTCCTCGTCGGGCTGGCCATCGACTTCGCCACGCACCACGGGCGCATCGAGGGCCGCGGGGTGCTGCCCACGCTGGCGGTGGTGGGCGTGATCACGATGCTGCTCGTGGCGGGCGGGCTGCGCAGCCCGTGGGCGTGGTGGCTCGTCGCGGTCGGCTCCATGCTGCTGTGCGTGCCCGCCACCGAGATGTCCGGCGACGGCTTGTTCGTCCTGCTCATCAGCGGACCCTTCGCCCTGCCGGTCTACGGCGTCTACGGCGCGGCGGGCGCGGCCATCGCCGGGCACGCCCTCGGTCGACCGGAGCGATCGCTGCCCCTCGTGCGGGCTACCGCGGGGGTGCTCGTCGTCGGGCTCGTCGCGTCGCAGCTCGGCAGGGGAGTGGTTGCCCCGGAAGGGGTGTGGCCCCCCGCTCGCTACCCCGGTGACCTCGGGTTCACCCTGTGGGGGCTGGTCGCAACGCTCGTGATCTGGGCCGTGGCCCGCGAGGTGCCCCCACAGGGCGGCGCGCTGGCCGAGGCGGTCGGCCGTGCCGGGCGGCGCACGCTGCCGGTCTTCGCCGCCCACTTCGCGGTGAAGGTGGCGCTGCAGCGAGCCGACCTGATCGGCGAGCTGGACACGTGGCGCTGGGGCATCGTGGTGTGGGCAGCAGTGATCGCCGTGTGCGCGCTCTCCACGATCCCGCGGCCCAGGCGCTCCACGACCTAATATCATCACATGACAGAATCACCGGTGAGTCGGCGGTGCCGGTGGTGCGGCCGACCGTTCGAGGTCACCGGCGGACCCGGCCGACCGCGGCACTTCTGCAAGGCAGGGTGCCGCCAGGCCGACTACATCGCCCGCCAGCGCGGCGCCGAGGTCGGCGTCAGCGAGTCCGAGCTGATCGTCACGCGAGCGGCGCTCGACGAGCTCAGGGACCGCCCGTACGTCCTGGAGACGGCCGTCGAGGACGTCGAGCGGGATCTGGCCGACGCCACGGGCGAGCAGGACCTGCGGGACGCCCTGACCTGGTTGCTCGCCGCTGCCCGGCCGCTCTGCCATCCCGCTAACTTGACGTAACGTGCATTATGGGCGCCTGGCCCCCTGGGGGGGCCGACCCGGGCGGTACGGTTTGGCGGTGAGCACGAACCGGCGATCGGGTCCCGACGAGGCTCGCCGACGCGACCGGGACGCCCGGCGGGACGATGAGCGGGTCGAGCGTCGCAGGGCGCTGCTCGACGCCGCCATCGAGGCGATCCGAACCACCGGACCGAGCGTCACCATGGAGCAGCTGGCGACGGCCGGCGGCGTCACCAAGCCGATCCTGTACCGGCACTTCGGCGACCGAGACGGTCTGATCGGCGCCATCGCCGAGCGCTTCTCCACCGACCTGCTCACCTCGGTCACCACGCCCCTCGGAGGCGATGCCGACCCGCGTGAGCTGCTCCGCTCCACCGTCGACTCCTACGTCGCCTTCATCGAGCGCGATCCGCACCTCTACCGCTTCATGGTGCAGCACGCCCCCGCGGGTGACGGCGCCCTCGTCCAGGCCAACGCGCTCATCGAGCTCATCGCCAAGCAGGTGGCCCTCGTCGTGGGCGATGGGCTGCGTGACGCTGGGCGCGACAGCGGCGCCGCCGTTCCGTGGGCCTACGGGATCGTCGGCATGGTGCACCAGGCCGGCGACTGGTGGGTGGACGATCAGACGATGAGCCGCGCGACTCTCGTCGACTACCTCGTCACGATGCTCTGGGACGGCCTCGCCACCGCTGCGGCCCCCGCGGAGCGTTCGGCGTAGCATCCAGGGGACGCCTCAGGAGGTCCCCTGCCGTGATCCGACCCACCAAGCCCCACTCGCTCCCCGAGTTCGCCAACGC
>JBQTKH010000094.1:0-9771 GCA_052386335.1 Microthrixaceae bacterium | reverse complement strand
TGCAGCACAGCCATGGCGCAGAAGGTACCCGTCGCCGCCATCGCCACCCATCGACGTTGAGGGCACCACTGCGCGCCCACCGCGCCTCGCTGCCCCCAACCTCGTCCGCTTCGCGGGGCGAACGGTGTCGACGCCTCGACGCGCCCTCGACGGGTGCGGGAGGTCCTCGCGACCTCCCGCACCCGTCACATGATCAGTGCGTCCGGTTCAACCGGGGCGGTCAGCTCTCGGGAGCCTCGTCGACCTCATCGGCCTCATCGGCTTCGTCGACCTCGTCGGCGGAGTCAGGCGCATCGACCTCGTCGACCTCGTCCGCCTCGTCGACCTCGTCGACCTCGTCGGCCTCGTCGGGCTCGTCGGCCTCGTCAGCCTCGTCAGCCTCGTCGGCCTCGTCGGCCTCGTCGGCCTCGTCGCAAGCGTCGTCCACGCTGTCGACCTCGTCGACCTCGTCGGCGGAGTCAGGCGTATCGGCGGCGTCAGGCGAATCGACCTCGTCGGCCTCGCAGGCACCGGCCGTGTCGACGCTGTCGGCAACGTCGCCGCTGTCGTCGCTGTCGTCGTTGTCGCCGCTGTCCGGCGCGTCGGGCTCGTCGGCGATGTCGTGCTGGGTGTCGTCTACGACGGTGACCGTCGGGTCCGGTGAGTCGGACTGGCCGGGCAGGTTGCCCGTGGCGGCGAGCCCACCGGTGGTGGTTGCCGCGACGAGTGCACCGGCGACCACCGTCTTACCGACGGCGGTGGCCACAAATGTTGCAATGGAGCTGAGCACAGGGATTCTCCTCTTCGGTAGCCCAGACACCTGCGGTGCAGGCCCGTGGGCGTTGCTTGCTGACGTCGCCGCCAGGTCGCCTTTGTCGGATGGAATGAGACGGGCGTGTGCCGCAGCCTGAGCAGCCCACCGTCCGATGTCGACCGCGTCGACCTCGTAGCGGTAGGCCACCGAGAGCGAAGCGAGGTCCGTGGCCAGCACGCTGAGGTCGTCCCTGCCGGCGGGCACGTGCCCGGCGAGCAGATGGTCTGCCTCTTCGATGCTGAGTCGGTGGTCCTTGTTGCCCATCTCATCCTCGGTACCGGGGGAGGAGCTCATTGCGTTACACCTGTGGTGAGGTCGGCGCGCAGGCGGGCGAGAGCGCGATGCTGCAAGACCCGGATCGTGCCCACCCGCTTGCCGAGGATCACCGCGACCTGCTCCGCGGGCAGGCCCGCCACAACGCGCAGCAGGATCACGTGCCGCTGGTCATCGCTGAGCCCCGAGAGTCGCTGTCGCCACTCCGTGTCGGTCTCGGCGTCGAGCGTGGCGATGTCCGCGCCCGACGAGGGGGCCGCGGGCCGCTGCTTGTCGGCGAGCGACGCGTCGCGCCGAGTGCGGCGACGCTCGTCGATCAGGCGATGGTGCGCCACGAGGAACACCCACGAGCGAAACCCTGCTTCGTCGCCCTCGAAGCGGGGCAGACCCCGCACCAGCTGCAACAGCACCTCCCCGGTGAGGTCATCGGGGTCGACGGCCCCCTGCGCGGCCAGGTACCCACGCACGCCTCCAGCGATCGACCCATACAACCGCTCCCACGCCCACTCGGCGCCGGTCCGGGCCGCGGCCAACACCTCAGGGAATCCCGGCCCGATCGTCACGATGGCCCATCGGCACCAACACGTCCGAACCTGAGCGGCCCGCTGACACCGGCCGCCCGACGGACCACCAGGGATCACTCCACCCGAGCCCGATGCTGCCGTCACTTCCCGTCGACCGCGCGTCTCCCCGAACCATCACCGATCCGACGGCCCGGCCAGAAGTCGACCGCTTGTCCCCCGCAACCGCGCCGGGCAACCGGGCGGTGAACCTCGGCGAGAGCGCCGAGGTTCCACCACCGATTCGATCGTCACGACACGGCGGGGGTGATCCGGGCGAGGCGGGGGTGATCCGGGCGAGGAGCTAGGGGCTCGGTTGCGGCGCGAGGTGGCGATCGTCGCCGATGCGACCGAGGGCCTCGGCGACGACGAGGGTGGCGGCCACCGCACCGCCGATCACGAACGTGCTGCCGGTGCCGACCGCCCCGTAGAGCCCGGCGACGGCGAGCGGGCCGACGGTCTGGCCGGCGCGGGCCGCCCCCACCCACAGCGCCACCACCGCGCCGCGCTGCGAGGCGGGCGCGGCACCGGCGACGACGTCTTGCAGGGTGGGGATGAACAGGCCCTCGCCCACGCCGTAGAGCATGGCGCCGCCCACGAGGATCGGCAGCGACCCGGCGGCGCCGATGATCACGAACGCGATCGTGAACAGCACCGCCGCGCCCATCAGGATCGCCACCGCGCCGAAGCGGGCCCGGATCCGCCCGAGCCGCAGCGCGGAGATCGTGGAGGTGAGGGCGGGCGCCGCGATCACGAGGCCGCGCATGCCGGCGCTCAGGCCGAACTCACGCTCGAGGTGCACGGGCAGCGCGGTGAGGAACAGCCCGAAGATCAGCATGAAGATGACGAAGCCGATCGAGATCGACCCGATGACATCGCGGTGGCGTGCCGCGAGGCGCGCGCCGCCGAGCTGCGAGCGCATCGTCGTCATCCCGTCGGGGCGGGCCGGGTCGAGCCGAAACCAGATCGCCGTCGCGGTGACGAGCCCCACCGCGTACGGCGCGAACGACAGGCGCCACCCGCCGATCTCGGTGAGCAGGCCGCCGAGCGGCGGGAACACGGCGAGCGACACGGTGAGCACCGCCGCGTTCTGGCCGACGAGGCGAGCCCGGCTGATGCCGTCCCAGTGGTCGCCGATGATCACCACCGCGAGGTTGATCAGCCCGGCCGAGCCGATGCCCTGGAGCAAGCGGAGCACGAGCAGCATCTCGAAGCTCGTCGACAGCGCCGAGAGCAGCCCGAACACCCCGAAGCCGATCAGGCACGGCACGAGCACGGCGCGGCGGCCGTGGCGGTCGGCGAGCACGCCGATCACCGGCGCCATCAGGATCCCGGGCAGGGTGCCGGCCGACACGAACAGCCCAGCGCGCGAGTCGGGCTGGTGGAACGCCTCGAGGATGTCGGGGATGGCCGGCCCGACGAGCGTGTTGGCCAGGATCCCGGTGACCGTGATCGAGAAGATCAACGGCAACGGCGGGCGGGTGCGGCGACCCGTGGGGCCCAGGGGCGGCTGCGCTGGCGGAGCGGTGGGCTCGCTCATCGCTTCCCCGAACGATGGGCCAACAGCACCGCGCCGCCACCGGCCACACTAGATCGAGATGACATGAGATGCAACAGAAGTCTCAGCCTTTGAAGCGGCTGGCGTAGCCGATCCGCATCGCCGGCCGGAAGAACTGCTCCACCCACTGGTAGAGCGAGCCGAGGAGGCGGTCGAGCTCGTCGTCGGTGATCGCCTCGTTGGCGAGCTGGCCCACGAGGAACACCGCGTCCTCCTCGCCGATCGCGAACGCGGCCCCGTACAGCTTGAGGTTCCGTCGGAGCAGGTGCTCGTAGAACCGGGCGTGGTTCTCCTCGGGCGCCGGCATCACGTACGTCTCGTAGTGCAGCGTGCGCTGGCGCAGGTGGAACCAGATCGTGAAGACGTCCTTCTCCTCGCCGTGCACCCGCACGAACCAGCGCCGCTCGCCCGACTCGAGGTCGCGCTCCACCGCCACCACCACCGGGTTCTCCGCCAGCTGGGTGGCCAGCCACGCGTCGAGGCGCCCCTCGAGCTCCTGCAGCTGCTCGTCGCTCGACGGCATCGTCACGCCCGGCAACCTACCGGCCCCCCGGAATCTGGCGTTGTCCTGACTCGCCCACCGAATCCCAGCAACGCCAGATTCGGGGGTGGGCGCCAGCACCCCACCCCCCCCGGAATCTGGCGTTGTCCTGACTCGCCCACCGAGTCCCAGCAACGCCAGATTCGGGGGTGGGGTGGTGGTGGGGTTGGGGGTGGGGCTAGGAGCAGTCGACGAGGGCACCGGCGGTGATGTCGCCGTAGACGCGTCGGAGGCGGGCCGCGGCGGTGGACCACGTGTAGTCGTGGGCGCGGCGGGCCGCTCGCTCGGACAGCGCAGCAGCGAGCGCCGGGTCGTGCACGATCTGCGCCGCGTAGGCGGCGAACGCGGCTGGGTCGCGGCCCTCCACGAGGAAGCCGGTGCGCTCGTGGTCGACGAGGGTGCGCAGGCCGCCCACCGCGGCAGCCACCACCGGGGTGCCGCACGCGGCCGCCTCCAGGGCGACGAGGCCGAACGACTCCGACCGGCTCGGCACGAGGCACACCTCCGCGGCGCGGTAGTAGGTGGACAGCAGGTGGTGGGGAACCGGGTCGACGAAGCGCACCCGGTCGGTGACACCGAGCTCGGCGACGAGCTTGGTGATGCGCTCCACCTCAGCACCGCCGGCCGCACCGCTGGCGCCGCCCACCACCACGAGCGTGGCATCGGCCCGGCCGAGCGCGGCGAGAGCGCGCACCGCCACGTCGAGCCCCTTGAGCGGCTGGATGCGACCGACGAAGAGCAGCACCGGACCGTCGCCCAGCGAGAGGTGGCGCAGCGCGCGACGGGCACCGACGCGGTCGCCCGGGGAGAAGAAGGCGTGGTCGACACCGGGGTGGACGATCTCCACGCGGGTGGGATCGGCGCCGTAGAGGCGCACGAGCTGGTCAGCTTCGGCGTCGCAGCTGGCGAGGATCGCGTCGGAGCAGCCGATCACCGCGGCCTCGGCCCGCACACGGAGCTCGGGCTCGGCGTCGCCCGTCTCGGCCTTCACGCGCGCCAGCGTGTGGAACGTGGACACGAGGGGCAGCGAGAGCTCGTGCTTCAAGCGGTGGCCGGCCACACCGGAGAGCCAGTAGTTCGCGTGCAGCGCGTCGACGTCGCCGAGCCGCTCGAGGTGATCGCGCACACCGTCGGCGAAGACGTCGACCACATCGGGGAGCTGCTCCTTGGCGAGCTCGGCGGGACCAGCCTCGACGTGCACCACCCGGAACCCGGGCTCCACCTCCACCACGTCAGGGGTGTCCGCATCCCAGCGGCGCACGAACACGTCGGTCTGCACGCCGGCCTGGGCGAGCGCGGACACGAGCTCACGGACGTAGACGTTCATCCCCCCGCTGTCACCCTGGCCGGGCTGGGCGAGCGGTGACGTGTGCAGGGAGAGGACTGCGAGTCGGCGCATCATCAGGAGCAGGCCACTGGGGACCCGTCGGGGATCAACGCTCGGCGTCGACCAGTTCTTCCCCGGCCCCGGGCGGGTCGGGTTCGTTCTCGTGCACGAACGACGTGTAGATCCGGATCAACGTCTTCTTCTGCTCTTCGGAGAGGTACGGATCCCGGCGGATCTCCCCCGCCAGATCGGTGTCGTTGCGCTCCTCGAGGATGCCGGCCCGCACGTAGAGCGTCTCCGAGGAGATCTCCAGTGCCCGGGCGATCTGCTGGAGGATCTCGGCCGAGGGCTTGCGCAGCCCCCGCTCGATCTGGCTCAGGTAGGGGTTCGAGATCCCCGCCATCTCCGAGAGCTTCCGCAGCGACAGGTGCCCGACGTGGCGCTGGTCGCGGATGAACTCACCCAGGTCCCGCCACCGATGCTCGAGCTCCTCTTTCATGGCTCCTCAGGGTACGCGACACCCGCGAGCAACCGTTAGTCGAGCGCGAACACCCCCCGTCCTGTGGCGAGGCGGCGCACCGCTCGGCGCACGCGACTACTGGAGCAGGGCGTCGATCGTGGCCTCGCCGGTCTTGTACCGGCGGGTGATCTCGGCCTGGAGGGCGTCGATGCGGTCGAACAGGTCACGTCGGAAGGCCGACACCTTCTGCTCGAACACGCCGAGCTGGTCGGCCAGCGTGGCCAGATCGGCGTCGGTGAGCGCGGACAGGTCGCCCATGCGGCCGGCACCGAGGATGGCGTCGAGCTCGCCCTCGAGCTCGGCGGGCATCTCACCGGCGGCCATGAACTGGGGGAGCCGTCCGACGCCCGGCGAACGCGTGCGATCAGAGAGCACCTCGGGGAGACGGGCGATGAGGTCGGGCAGATCACCCGGGTCGCCGCCGTCGGCGCGACGGGTGAGCTCGAGGCCCACGATGTCGAGCCGGCCCTGGACGACGCGACGCAGCATCGACAGGCCCGTCTCCACCTCCTGGCAGGTGGCCCGCATGGCGCGGATCTCCTCCATCGGACGCGCGGGCAGATCTCCGAGGTACCCGGGATCGAGCAGGAGGTCGAGGTCCGCGGCCATGGTGCGAGCGTATCCCTCCACCCCCACCCGCAGGGCACCAACTACGGGAATGCGAAGGATGCCCGCTACCTTCACCCCCATGCGACGGACCCTCACCTCGATCGTCGGAGCCACGGCTCTGGTCACCCTCCTCACCGCCTGCGGAGACAGTGGCGGCGGCACGGCCGCCAAGCCGGGCGGCTGCTCGCCGGTCGACGCCACCGTCACCGTCGGCGCGCTCGACAAGCTCCAGTTCGACGCCAAGGCGTACGACGCGACGCCCGGTTGCGTGGAGATCACCTACACGAACAAGGGCAGCGTCGCCCACACCCTGCTCGTGAAGGGCCAGTCGGGCTTCAAGCTCGCCGTCGGCGACGAGGACACCGGCACGCTCGAGCTCGAGGCCGGCACCTACAAGCTCTACTGCGACATCGCCGGCCACGAGGCGGCCGGCATGACCGCCGAGCTCACGATCGGCTGAGCTGCCCAGCGCGCTTCGGGCGTCGCTTCGCTCCTGCCTACGCACGTGCCTCCCGGCGACCGGCAAAGCCGGACCGCCTTCGGCTGAGTTTCTGCGCGCTTCGGGCGTCGCTTCGGCGGTCAGACGGCGAGGATGAGCTCCCAGCCCACGAAGTGGAGGATGCCGAGCGTCACGAAGCCGCCGATGATCGTGTTGCGGTGCTTGTCGAACACGAGCTTGTTGAACGGGCTGTCGAGGCCGCCGATGAGGCCGAGGGCCGAGCCCTCCACGAAGGCCCAGACCACGAGCACGAGCGCCCAGTAGGCCGTGGTGCCGCCGATGCCGTCGAACCACACCGAGCCGTGGGCCGCGAACACCATGAACCACAGCATCGGGATCGACATGAACGTGTTGGCGCGCGACGCACGGGCCGCCGGCTTGGCCTTCGCTGCCGCGTCGGGGTTGGCCTGACCGCCTGCGGCGACCGCCTCGGCGCTGGCGATGATCACCTTCTGGCTGCGCCAGATGATCCCCCACACGTTCAGGAACATCGTCGTGCCGAAGAGCATCCCGGTGAGGATGGCGGTGCCGCCCACCCCGGCCAGGTAGAGGTCCATGTTCTCGCCGTCGCCCTGGATGACCAGGAGCATGAGGCCGAACAGGAACGTGAGCAGCGCCGCCCAGCGGAACCACCACAGCGCCCGGAACGTGAGCTTGCGGAGGGCCTCGGAACGAGCACCATCGGTGAGCTCGGCGAAGGCCGGCGTCTGCACGAGGTTGAAGAAGTAGAGCAGCCCGATCCAGGTGACGCCGGCCAGCACGTGGGCCGCACGGGTGAGCACCGCGAGCGGGCCACTCGGATCAGCAAAGTTCTCGAAGATCTCCACGGGGTGCACCTCGCGCTAGGGGACAGCGCTCGCAACCTACAGAGATGGACGACCCACCTCAACCATCCTCGGTACGGTGACGACATCTCGCGCCCTCTGGTGGAAGGACGACCATGACCGATCCCGATCCCTACGGTGATCCGACGCGCGTCGACGTGCCGGTCACCGAAGCGGTGCCCGGCACGGCCGACCCCACCCAGGCCATGCCCATCACGCCGGGTGGCCCACCCCCCAGCGGACCGCGCCCCCCGGTGATGGACCCGCCCGCGGGCGGAGGCGACCAGCGGTGGTGGCTCCTCGCGATCCTGCTCGTCGTGGCGCTGCTCGTCGGCGGCGCGGCGCTGCTGCTCGGCGGTGACGACGACGACGAGGCCGTCGACGCCTCCACCACCACCTCCACGACCGCGGCCACCACCACCACGTCGTCGTCGACCACCACCACGGAGGCCACCTCCACGACGGCCGCGCCCACCACCACGGAGGCGCCGCCACCCACGGTCGCTCCGGCCACGTGCGTGTCGGGCGACCCGGACGACCCCAGCTCGTCGGTCGAGGTGATGTACGAGGCGTTCACCCTGGACGACCGCGACTGCGCCGAGAAGGTGGCCACCGACGACGCCGTCGACGCGCTCTTCGCCATTCCCGGCGACGGGAGCGACTGGGTGTACCAGGGCTGCTCGGAAGAAGACGTGCCCGACCCGCACGTGAGCTGCGCGTACACGTTCCCCGGCGGCGCAACGCACTTCCGCACCAGCCACAACGACGTCGACGGCTGGGTCATCTACGAGGTGTTCCAGACCACCGACTGAGGGCGCCAGGTTGGGATGAACCTGCTTGTGGGTACGGTCGACCCATGGCCTTCACCCTGCCCCCGCTCCCCTACGCACCCGATGGGCTGGCCCCCCACCTCACCCGGGAGACCCTCGAGCTCCACCACGGGAAGCACCACGACAGCTACGTGTCGACCCTGAACGAGCTCACCGACGGGGAGCTCGTCGAGGGTGAGCTCGACCGGCTCATCTTGGGGGCCGAGCCCGGCGAGCTCCTGAACAACGCCGGCCAGCACTGGAACCACAGCTTCTACTGGCAGTGCATGTCACCCAGTGGTGGCGGGGCTCCCGAGGGTGCGCTGGCCGACGCCCTCGAGCAGGCGTTCGGCTCGATCGAGTCGTTCACCAAGGAGCTGGAGGACACCGCGTCGTCGCACTTCGGCTCCGGCTGGGCGTGGCTCGTGCACGACGGCTCGTCGCTGCTCGTCACCCACACCGCCGACGCCGACCTCCCGCTGCGGCACAGCCAGCGCGCGCTCCTCACGATCGACGTGTGGGAGCACGCCTACTACCTCGACCACCGCAACCGGCGTCCCGCGTACGTGGGCGCGTTCCTCGAGCACCTCGTCAACTGGGACTTCGTGGCCGAGAACCTCGCCGCTGTCTGATCCAGCGGCGGCCCGGGCTGGGGCGGGGCTGGGCTGAGCTGAGCTCCGAGCGCTACCGCACACCGGGCCGTGACTGGGCGGGCCCTGGCTCCGAGCGCTACAGCAGACCGATGCCGAAGCACCAGACGGGCGCGGCGAGGAGCAGCGAGTCGATCCGGCGCAGCGCGGATGCTGGCGACCGGGCCGAGGGCAGCAGCGCCGACGCGAGCAGCTGGCCCAGCGGCGCGAGCAGCACCACGAGCCCGCCGAAGAACCACGCCTCGCCGAAGTCGAGGGTGGAGATCGGCATCGTCGACACGATGAAGGTGATGACCACGATCGCCGATGCGCCCGCGGCCGGTCCCTCGTAGGGGTTGCGCGCGCCGGAGCCGACGATGAAGTCGCCGATCTCGTAGGCCGACACGAGCAAGAGCAGCGCGAGGGCCGACCCCTGGTCGAGCCGGGACAGCAGCACCATCGACATGGCCATGATGCCCGGAGGCAGCCCGCACTGGATCGTCCACCCGGCGTCGACCACGGTGGGGTTGCGGGACGTCGTGTCGCCGGTGGCTCGCATCACCGCGAGCACCGTGCCCACGAGCAGGCCGATGCCGGCGCCGCCGGCGCCGAAGCACGCCCCGGCGCCCATGAGCCCGGCGATGAGCGCGGCGACGAGCTCGTCGGGACGGTTGCGTCGCTTGCGCCAGCAGCGGGCGGTCTGGGCGGCGGCGATCGCCGCGGCGCCGCCGTAGACCACAGCGGTCGGCCGCGGTCCGACCCCGATCGCCAGGGCGGCGATGACGAACCAGAGCACCCCCAGGCGCACGCGGGGGCCCTCGATGTCGTG
>JBQTKH010000093.1:0-1704 GCA_052386335.1 Microthrixaceae bacterium | reverse complement strand
GCCCCGACGAGCGGTCGGTAGAGCAGGGCGGGCAGACCCCGAGCGAGCAGCAGCGCGACGAGGAACGTCGGGACCAGCGCGAGGTGCTCGGGCTCGCCGAAGAGGGCGTCGGCGTCGAAGCGCATCCCGCTCGAGACGAAGAAGACGGGCACGAGGAACCCGTACCCGATGGCCTCGATCTTGGCCCGGAACCGCTCGTGGACGAGGTGCTCGTCGCGGTCGACGACCCGGAGGAGCGCGCCGGCCACGAACGCGCCCAGGATCGTCTCGAGCCCGAGGTCGCCCGCCATCACGAAGAACACCGCGAGCAGCACCACCGCGACCCGCACCCCGAGCTGCGCGGTCGTCTCCTCCAGCCGGAGCAGCGTGGCCGAAAGCCGCATGGAACGCCCGGCCCGCGACAGCGCGAGGCCGATCGCAACCGCGAGCACCCCGAACGCGCTCAGCATGAAGACGGTCGATCCCGGCGACGACGCCTCGCCGGAGAAGAACAGCGACACCAGCACGATCGAGAAAAACTCGCCCGCCGACGATCCCGCCAGGATCAACTGGCCGAGCTCGGTATCGGTCTGGCCCGCGTCGCGCAGCACCGGCACGACCAACCCGAGCGACGTCGAGACGAGCGCGATCGCAACGAACAGCGGTGAGTCGGTCTCGCCGACGAGCTCGACCCCCCAGCCCGCCGCCAGCGCGAGGCCGAACGAGAGCAGCAGCGCCAGGCCCACCCGCTCGACCGCGCCCTTCAGTCGGTGCGGGTCGATCTCGAGCCCGGCGAGGAAGAGGAGGAAGCCCAGCCCGAACAGCGCCAGCACCTCGGTGGGCACGTCGACCTCGACCCAGTCGAAGCCCGACGGCCCTACCAGGATCCCGAGCAGGATCTCCAGCACGACCGCCGGGAGCCGCAACGGCGGGGCCAGCTGCACGAGCAGCGGGGCCGCCAGCGCGATGACCGCGACGACCAGGACCGTCCCGAGCGACAACTCCATCGGCTGTGGCTAGTGGCCGGCCCGCTCGACGATGAGCCCGACCTCCTGGCCGTGGGAGACCTCGAGGTTGTGGCCGTCGGGGTCGGGGATGATCGCCCAGTACCCGACCGGGTAGCCCGAGTCGAGCGGGCCGCGCACCTCGCGCCCCTCGCTGCGGGCGTCGTCGCAGCGCCGGTCGACTTCGTCCCGGCTCGGGCAACCCACGCCCAGGTGCGCGAACCCGCCCAGCGCGTGCGAGATCGCGGCCTGCTCGATGAGCACGATCACGAACGGTCGCGTGCGATCGCTGATCCACACGACGGTGGTGCCGGTCTCGTCGTCGCGGCGCCGGTGCACGACGTCCATGTCGGCGTAGCGCCGGTAGAACTCGATGCTCGCGTCGATGTCGGTAACGGGGAGAGCGACGTGGGTGAGCCCGCGGTCGACCGTCCCCGGGTCTCCGGTCATCGTCAGAGCTTCGCACGCGCCCGGGTACAGTGGCCGTCCCCATGGCACCCGTCAGCACGTCGGTCGAACCGCTCGAAGGCAACAAGGTGCGCCTGCACGTGGCGATCCCCGCCTCCGAGTTCGACAAGGCGGTCGACGCGGCCTTCCGCAAGCTCGCGTCCGACGTGAAGATCCCGGGCTTCCGGCCGGGCAAGGCGCCGCGTGAGCTGCTCGAGGCCCGGTTCGGTCCCGACGTCGCCCGCCGGGAAGCGTTCCAGGAGGCGCTGCCCGG
>JBQTKH010000092.1:0-19647 GCA_052386335.1 Microthrixaceae bacterium | reverse complement strand
ATCGATTCGAGGTGTTCGGCGACGCATCCCTCCTCGATGTGTGGCGCGGGGCCGTCGCGATCTGACGCGCTCGATCACGTTCTCGGGCGGATTTTCCGTCCCCCCGACGTACAAACCGCCCGAGTTCGCTTCAGGACGATGCCGGCGCTGGGGTCCACTCCGCGCGCAGGTGCTTGATCCCGTTGATGAAGTTGGACTGCAAGCGATCGGGTTCTCCGACGGCACGGATGTCGGGCACGCGCTTGGCGAGCTCGCGGAACATCACGGTGATCTCGCGGCGAGCGAGATGCGCACCGAGGCAGAAGTGTGGGCCGGGCCCACCGAAGCCGAGATGGTCGTTGGGTGTGCGTCCGACATCGAAGCGGTAGGGGTCGTCGAACACGGCAGCATCGCGGTTGGCCGACGAGTACCACAGCACGACCTTGTCACCCTGGTTGAACACGTGGTCGCCGATGCGCACGCCGTCTTCGGTGGCGGTGCGGCGGAAGTGGATCACCGGCGTCGCCCATCGCACGATCTCCTCGACAGCGGTCGGTGCCACGCCGTCGAAGTCGCCCCACCAACGGTCGCGCTGCTCCGGGTGATCCGTGAGCGCCACGAGACCATGTGCGATGGCGTTGCGGGTGGTCTCGTTGCCGGCCACCACGAGGAGCAGGAAGAACGACGCGAGCTCCGCTGTGGTGAGCATCTCGCCGTCGACCTCAGCCGTGACGAGAGCCGTCGTGAGGTCGTCGGTCGGGTTCTTCAGACGGGCCTCGCCGAGCTCCGTGATGAGCAAGGTGAGGTCCTGCGCCGCCTGGAGCAGGGCGGCCATGATGCCGCCCTCGGTCTGGTCAGGGACGTACTCGGCGTCGCCTAGACCCAGGATCACGTTGGTGCGGTCGAAGATGAACTTCTCCTGGCTGCGCGGGATCCCCATCAAGTCGACGATGATGCGCAGCGGCAGGATCGCAGCGATGTCAGTCACGAAGTCGCCCTCCCCTCGCTGCACGACCTCGTCGAGGATGCCGGCCGCGGTCGCTTCGACGTCACCCTTCATCGAGTCGAGCTGCCGCGGCGTGAACCCGCGCGAGACGATGCGGCGGAGTCGGGCGTGACGGGGGTCGTCCATGTTGATGATCGACCCGAGGAACTCGAGGAACTCGGGGGGCATGTCGGCGATGTTCGTGCCCTGGCCCGAGCAGAACAGGGCGGGGTGCTTGCTGGCTTCGACCACCTCCGCGTGCCGGGTCAGTGCGTAGTAGCCGGGCCCCGGTGGGAACATCTCGGAGATGAGCGGCTCCTTGAAGAAGCGGATCCCGTCGTGCTCCCGAAGCGTGGCAAAGGCGCCTTCCCGTTCCGGCAGCGGGCGCGACCAGAACTCGATGTCCGAGAGGTCGATGTCGTCGAGGGCGAGCGTGCGCTGGGGCTCCATGGACCCAAACTAGACCGCTCGGTCAAGTGCTTGCCCCAGGGGGCGACGGTCAGGTGCCGCCGTCGAACGCCGCCGCCTTGATTCCCGCCAGGGTCAGCTCGGTCAGGAACGGCACGGGATTTTCGATGGAAGCGAGCCCCGCCGCGCCAGACGGGATCTTGCCCTGGAGGGCCCACCGAACCGCCAGCGCCGCCACCGCACCGGCCGCCACCGCCGGACGATCGAGCGCGCCGAGCACCATGACGTCCTGACCTGTCGCGCGCTTGCCACGCACCTCCACCCGCACCGCCCCGACGAGGCCCTCCGGGTGCGGCTTCCGCAGCATCGGCAGGTGGGCGGTGATGCGGTCACGACGCGTTGCCGACAAGCGAGCGGTGACTCGGCCCACCTCTGCGAAGACCGGCACCAGCAGCAGCGCGTCGGAGAGCTCCGCTCGATAGCAGTCTTCCGCGCCGATCGGGTCGGGGAACCAGCAGAGCTCGCGCCCGGAGCCCGCCGGACGCCGCTGCCACGCGCCGTCTCGCCAGTCGACCGCCGTGCCGGCGAGCGCCTCGTGGTGGGAACGGGCGCACGCGGGCCCGCCCGTGCCACTGCGGGCGATGTGGATCTCCTCCACGAGCTCGAAGGTGGTCGCCGCATGCCGCGCCAGCAAGCAGGTGTAGCCGGGGGAGAACCCGGCCCCCACGACGACGCTCACACCGCGCGCCTCCGCCTCGGGTCCGAGGTCGAGCAGTCCCTGGACGTCGTCGATGCCGTCCGCGCAGGACACGACCGGCCGGCCAAGCGCGACCTGCCGCGTGGCCTCCACGACGTGCGTGCCATTCGGGCCGGCGAGGAGCACGGCATCGGCATCGTGCGCATCGGCTCCGGTCGCTCCGCCCTCGGTGGCCTTCGCCCCGGAGCTCGCCACCACCGAGGCGCGCCTCGCCGCGTTGGGGTCGACGACGATGACCTCGTCGACGTCGTCGGCCTCGACGAGCTGGCGCGCTGCTCGGGCGCCGACTGCGCCGGCCCCGATGAGCAGGATCCTCGTCACGGGTGCACTAGCGGAGGTCGGGTCCGGTGAGCTCGCGCCAGCCACCGTCCTGGGGCGGGGAGCCGCCCGCGCCACGGAGGCGGAGCACCGCCGCGACGAGCCCGGCGAGCCCGACGGCGAGAAGTGCTCTGCGGATCATGGCCATCGTCGGCTCCTGGCGTTGGGCAAGGGGGTGCTCACGTGTGCGGACATCGGCACGGGATCATCCATCCTTAGCAGGGATGCCCCCTCCGCCGCCTGACGTGCACCGCCACGTGAGCCTGGATGCTCGGCTACTCGCTCAGCTTGATGATCATGATGTCGCCCTCGGTCGGCACGCCAGCGCCCGCGCCTCCCACGGCGAGGCCGCCGCCCAGGAACTCGGCCTCCAGGTCCGGTGTGCCGTTCTCGTTCTTGGTGACCTTGAACCGGCCCACCTTGACGCAGTGCAGGGTGTTGGTCGTGACGCCCAGGTGGGGGCAGAGGGGGACGGCGAACTCGCAGCCGACCGGGATGTCCTTGATCTGCTCGTTGTCGACGACGCCACACCCGCCGATCAACGAGGCCTCCACGGTGTGACCCGCCTTGTTCCCGTGATCCGCCGGCCAGTCACCAGGGATCGTGAAGGTGGCGGTCGAGCTCCCTGGACCGTCGTTGTCGACCAGCCCCCGGAAGTCCTCGCCGAGCCCGCAGTCGCTGTCCTTGATGGCGTTGCCCCACACGTCGTAGGTGGCACCAACCGCAGCCGGGTTGATGTCCCACCCGGTTGGATCGCTCAGATCCACCACCAGCAGGGGTGGGTCGTGCGCGGTGCCGGGCGCGGCACAGAGCATGAACGGCGAGTTGGCAACGGTGGCGGCCAGGAGCGACGCCGCCGCCCCCGCGTTCGAGGTGAACGAGTCGATCCCGACGACACGCATGAGGTGGGTGTCCGTCCTGCTCTCCACGGTCACGCGCACCTTCCACGCATCATTCGGCACCGGATCGGAGGAGCTCTCGGGGCAGGGTGTCGTCCCGATCTCCGCGCCCTGCGCGTCCAGCTGCACGAGGTCGCAGGAGAACTCGTCCGCAATCGCGCCGTTCTCCACGGCGTTGTCGAGTGCGTCGAGGTAGATGTCCTGGCGCGGGGCGCCCTCGACTTTGTAGAGGTACAGGGCATTGGCGCCCGCTGTGGCCGACGAGTCAGCGGCGTTCTGCATCTCTCGGCGCTGGGAGAACTGGTTGCCGCCGTCCATCACAAGACCGCCGAACGCCAGCAGACCCACTGCCGAGAACGCGATCAGCACGGCCGTCGCCCCCCGCTCGTCGTGACATCTCTTGGGCATGATGACTCCCATCAGAAGAGTGCGACCGACTTCGGTCCGGAGGAGATCGAGAGGCCGTCGAGGGCACGAAGGGTGGTGACAAACGTGAACGTGACGGTGCCTGAGCCCGCGGTGAGGTTCGTTCCACATGCGTTGGCGGGCGAGCACGAGCTTCCGAGGGTGACACGGATCACCCGGTTGGCTGAGGTGAAGGCGACCGTTGAGCCAGCGAACGTCGCGGTTCGGTTGTTGGGAGCAAGGTACGCATCGCTGCCAAGATTGATGCTTCCGCTCAGCAACCCGCCGATGGCCAACGAGTCGCTGCCGTTGCCTGATGGGTCAGTGAGCGCGACGTCAGCTGCGGCGACCCCGAGCGTCGCGGGGTCGAGCGGCTCGCTGAAGGTGAAGTCGACCCAATCGTTCAGCTCGAACCGTCCGTTCGCCGGTGCCGACGTGTCGTCGTCGGTGACCGTGTCGAGGACCGGCGCCGCGTTGTCGACAGGCATGGTGGCTGTGAACGTTGCGCTGTTGCCGTCGATGTCGCTGATGCAACCCGCCCCCAGCGCCACCGCGAGGTTGGCATTGGAGGTGTCCACCGAGCCCTCGTTGAGCGTCACGGTCGCCACCATCCCCACGATCGACACGCTCTGAACCGACAACCCTGGGCCGTTGGTCGGAAACGTGAACGAACCCGGCGCCGGGCACGTCGGCCGCAACTGCTCGTCGAACCGCGCGGTGAGCCGATCGATCTTCCCGTCCCCATCGTCGTCGAACATGCTGAGGCGATCGAGCTCGGGAGCATCGCCCGACGCGTCGTCGTTCACGATGGTGACCGTGGCTGTATCGTCGGGCCCGATCGTGCCGCTGGACGGGCTGGAGAGCGTCACATCGACGGTCTCGTCCGGCTCAGGCACGGCGTCGCCGAGAATCGTGAGGGTGACGTCCTTGCTCGTCTCCCCCGAGAAGAAGGTGATCAGACCGAACGGGACCGGGACGTAGTCGGCGCCAGCGGTCGCCGGGTTCGAGTCGCCAGGACCCGTGGAGTACGCCACCGTCGCTGGGCAGGAGCTCCCTGTTCGCGTGACCGTCAGGGACACGTTCGTGCTGCCGGTGCCGCCCTCGGCGACGTCTTCGGTCGTGGGGTCGAACTCGATAGTCCCACTCGAGCCCGTGCACGCGACGCCACCCCCGCCGGCGTCGCCGACGATCACCATGCGGGCGACATCCGTGAGGTTCGACGGGGTGAACGTGCCACCGGTCGCGGAGATCGACCGCCACTTGACGGTCACCTCGATGAGGTCGTAGTCGATCCGAATGCCGGCACGCGTACAGGCCTTCGCCGCCTTGGTACCGCCATCGAGGCACCGGACCGCCACGTAGGGGGCGTTGCCCGTATCTGGCTTCACGAGACCGACGAGCTTGGCGTCGACCGCCGCCTTGATGAGGGCGTTGTTCGGCGAGGCCACTGGCAGGTCGATGTCGGCGTTCTCGAAGTGGATGATCCCCACGCGGGCTCCCTCGCGGGCGGCACCGGACGCCACCGACCGGCCGAGGACCGTGAGTCCGATGTCGAGCATGCCGCCCAACATGAAGAAGATCAGCGGAGACACCACGGCGAACTCCACCAGCGTCGCACCACGGTCACCGCTCGCGCGCCGCCGTCGGCGCCAGCGACCGATCATCCGAGCGCCTTCGCTTCCACATCGGCGGTGATCGCGACGTCGCCCACGATGTTGCGGATCAGCGGCGTGATCAGCCTGACCTTCCGTTGCACCGTCACCACGATCGTGTCACCGGGATCGACGGTGCCGTCGTCGCAGGTCAGCGCAGCCGGGGAGACGGTCACCGTGAACGTCGCGTCGGAGGCGTTGCCGCTCAGCTCCTGGCGCGCGCGATCGGCGATGTTGTTCGGTGACGCGCACACACCTGCGCTGGGACGTTGGCTGTTGGGATGCGTCTGGCCGTAAGCCGCACCCTCGCGGGCGGCGTTCTTCGTCTCGTTCCAGGCGCTGTACCAGCGGCCGAGGTCGATCGTGCCGCACACGAGGATCGCCAGGAAGGGCAGCAGCAGCGCGAACTCGACCGCGGCCGCGCCTCCATCTCCCCTCGTTCGGCGCTCCCGCTGCATGTCCAAACCCTCCTCTGCGAGATGCTCGCGCCCGCCCGCAAGCCCCCGCATCGTCAATCTTGTTGAGATCGGTGCTCGACCCGCACCCTCAGCTGGGAGCCGGGCACAGCTGGCGCACGACCGCCGCAACCGCCGCGAGATCGTCCACCACGACCGTCTCGGCCGTGCCGTCGACCAGCACCGTCGCCACCCCAGGCGCGATCGGTTCGTCGAGCATCACCACAACGCGCGGCGCCGGTCCAGTCAACCGAGCGGAGGTCACGAGGAGGTCGCCGTCGACCGCCACGCTGCCATTCGTCGTGTCGATCACGATGTCGAGGTGTGGGGCGTCGAGCAGGCGCGCCAACAGGTCCGCGACGAGTGCGGGCGACAGCCGCACGACGATCCGAACCGCTTGCACGCTCTCACCCAACCCCATGGACAAGGATGGTGTCATCGCCAATTCTGATGATCCTGGCGGCACCAGCGTGCTCATCGTCGACGACCACCGCGTGCTGGTGGAGGCCCTCACCGTGGCACTCCGCTCGGAGGGCTTCACGGTCGCGGCCACCACGGCCGACCCGCCTGCCGAGTTCCCCGCCTTGCTGCGGCGCCTTCAGCCCGATGTCGTGCTCCTCGACCTCTGGCTCGGCGCGACCGTCGGAAGCGGTCTCGGCCTCATCCCGACGATCATCGCCACCGGGGCCAGGGTCGTGGTGCTCACTGCCTCTGAGGACACCCCCCTCCTCGCGAGCTGCGTCGAGGCAGGGGCCTTCGACCTCGCGAGCAAGACCGAGCCCTTCTCCTCGGTCCTCGCCAAGGTGCAGGGCGCCGCCGACGGCAGCGGAGGGCTGGCCCAACCTGAGCGCGCCGCCTTGATGGCCGGGCTCCGCTCGGCGCGCGCCTCTGAGGCCCAGCGACTCGCGCCGTTCGAACGTCTCACGACGCGTGAGCGCCAGGTCCTGCTCGGCCTCATCGCCGGGCGCTCGGCTCAAGACATCGCTGCCGCGATCCCGGTGTCGCTGGCGACGGTGCGCACCCAGATCCGTGGGATCCTCACCAAGCTGAACATGCCGAACCAGCTCGCAGCGGTGGCGCTCGCAAGGCGGGCGGGGTGGCCCGAGGACGGCCACACGCGAAATCATCAGTTTTGACGATGTGATCGAGTCCTCGGCATCGGAGACTTCCCCAAAGGGCCCGGAAGGCGGATTTCCGGGCCCGACGCGTGACCTCTGACCCCGGAGGGTCCCTCACGCCGCCCGGTTGACCCCTACGGAGAGCAGGCACCTCATGCGCAGCCGACGAGTGCGGGCCCTGGTCGCTGCGATGGTGCTGGCCACGATCGGCACCATCGTGCTCGTGGTCTTCGTGAACTCCGCGGAGGACCGGGCCCTCGAGGGCGAGGAGATCGTCGAGGTCCTCGTCGTACAGGAGGACATCCCTGCCGGTACGCCGGTGGCCTCCCTCGAGGGCTTGGTGGAGACTGAGCGTGTGCCGACCAAGGTGGTGAACGACGGTGCGGTCGGAGACCTCTCCCAGCTCGCGGGGCTCGTCACCTCGGTGAACCTCATCCCGGGCGACCAGCTGACCGTGGCTCGCTTCTCCACTCCGGAGCAGTTCTCGCCGTCACGGTCCACCGTCAAGGTCCCCACCGGCCTGCTGGAGATCACCGTCACGCTCGACCCGTCCCGCACGGTGGGCGGCACGCTCCGGCCCGGCGACACGGTCGCGGTCATGGCCTCCTTCGACGGCACCACGGGGCTCGTGCTCCACAAGGTGCTCGTCACGAACGTGCAGGGAGCCCCGCTTGCCGCGCCAGCCGAGACAACCGACGGCTCCACCGCGTCGGATCGCCCCGCGGCCCCCGAGGGCAGCCTCCTGGTGACGCTAGCCGTGGACTCGAAGTCCGCACAGCGCGTGGCGTTCAGTGCCGAGTTCGGCACGATCTACCTCGCCCGGGAGCCTGCTGACGCCCCCGCCGGCGCCACCATCCCCGAGACGATCGAATCGATCTTCGGATGACGCAGCTCGTCCTGGTCTCCCAGAGCGATGCGGCCCGAGCGAGCCTCAAGGGGATGCTCGCATCCTGGGTCAACGTCACGTCGATCTGGCCCGAGAACGCCCACGATCCGGCCACGGTGGTGAAGCAGACCGCGGCGGTGTCACCCGAGGTCGTCGTGCTCGGGCGCGACCTGCCCGTCGCGCGGGCACTCCAGATCGCTGCCGCGTTCGAAGAGGACCGTCCCGAGGTCAACGTGTTCCTGATCGCGAGCCCGACCCCCCAGCTCTGGGAGAAGGCGCTGCGCGCTGGCGTGCGCGACATCCTCGACCCTGAGCTGCCCGGTGACGAGGTGCGTGCCCGCATCGAGCGAGCGATCGATGTCGCCAAGCGACGTCGCGCCAACTTGATCGACGAGACCGACGCCGAGGAGGGCTCACGAGTGATCGTCGTGCTCTCACCGAAGGGCGGCGCTGGCAAGACGACGGTCGCCTGCAACCTTGCGGTGGGGTTGGCCGTGAGCGCACCCCGCGACGTCGTCCTGTTCGACTCCGACCTCCAGTTCGGAGATGTCGCAAACGCGCTGCGGCTGGCGCCCACGGTCGACTTCACCGACGCCGTGCGCGCAGGGCTCACCGACGTGACAACGCTCAAGCTCGCCCTCACGCCGCACCCGACAAGCATCTTCGCCCTCTGCGCCTCGGACCTTCCGGCTGACTCCGACTCCATCACCGGCGAGCACGTCACGCGGGCGATCGGGCTGCTCCGCGAGGAGTTCCGCTACGTCGTGGTCGACACGGACGCCGGCTTGGGCGAGCGCACGCTCGCCACGATCGACGCCGCCACCGACCTGGTGTTCCTCTGCGCCACCGACGTCCCGAGCGTGAGCGCCCTGCGCAAGGAGCTCGAGGCGCTCGACGCCCTCGCGATGACCCATCAAGAGCGTCACTTCGTGCTGAACCGGTCCGATGCCCGAGTGGGCCTGAGCCACGCGGATGTGCAGGGCACCATCAAGCACGCCATCGACGTCTTCTTGCCCAGCTCGCGGGCCGTTCCCATCTCGATGAACCAGGGCGTGCCCCTCCTCGAGGACGGAACAGCGTCCACGATCACCCGGGCACTGCAGCAGCTCGTGTCCAGGTTCGCGGTCCCCACGGCGGACGTGCCCAAGGAACACCGCGGCGGGCTGCGCTGGCGGAAGGAGAGCTGATGCGCCTGGGCGATCGCTTGAAGCAGGCCGCGGAGAGCCAGCCCGCGTCAGTCATGGAGTCACGGGCGCCGATGGCCAGCCGGGCGCTGGACCCGCTCGCTCACATCAAGGCGCGGGCGCAGCGAGCGCTGTTCGACCGTCTCGGCGCACGCGCCAACGATCCCGACCTGGACGAGGACGAGCTTCGCAAGCTGGCGGTGAGCGAGCTCAAGAAGGTCCTCGCCGACGAGGCGATCCCCCTGTCGGCCGAGGAGCAGCGGCGGATCGTCGACGAGGTCAGCGACGACGTGCTCGGCTACGGCCCGCTCCAGCCGTTCCTGGCCGACCCCACCATCACGGAGGTCATGGCCAACGGCCTCGACGGGATCTGGGTGGAGCGAGCGGGGAAGCTCGAGCTCACGGACGCTGCGTTCGTCTCCGAGGCCCACATCCGTCGTGTCATCGATCGGATCGCCTCGAGCGTCGGCCGGCGGATCGATGAGGCCCAGCCGATGGTCGATGCCCGGCTCCCTGACGGCTCGCGCATGAACGCCATCATCCCTCCCCTCGCCGTCGACGGACCCACGATCACCATTCGCAAGTTCGCGCGAGACATCTACTCGGCCCAGGACCTCGTCGACATCGGAACCGCCACCGAGGCGTGCATGGAGATGCTCGGAGCCTGCGTGACGGGAAAGCTCAACATCCTCATCAGCGGCGGCACCGGCACCGGCAAGACCACGCTGCTGAACGCGTTGTCGAACTTCATCCCGGATGACGAGCGCATCGTGACGATCGAGGACGCCGTCGAGCTTCGTCTGAGCCAGCGCCACGTCGTGCGCCTCGAGGCCAAGACTCGGAACATCGAGGGCAAAGGTGAGATCACCATCCGCGAGCTCGTGCGCAACTCGCTGCGCATGCGCCCGGATCGGATCATCGTCGGCGAGGTGCGCGGCGGCGAGGCGCTGGACATGCTCCAGGCGATGAACACCGGCCACGAGGGGTCGCTGTCCACGCTTCACTCGAACACGCCGCGTGACGCCCTGGCCCGACTCGAGACGATGGTCCTGATGGCCGGCATCGACCTTCCCCTGCGAGCCATCCGGGAGCAGATCGCATCGGCCCTCGACATCGTGGTGCACCTCAGCCGCCTCCGTGACGGTTCGCGCCGCATCGTCCAGATCACCGAGGTGGAGGGGATGGAGCAGGAGCACATCACGATGAACACCATCCTCGAGTTCGAACACGGGGCAGGCGAGGACGAGCACGGTCGAGCCCTGGGAACCCTTCAGGCAACCGGCGTGCGACCGAGGTTCAGCGACCGCCTCCATGAGGAGGGCATCGAGCTCTCGCCCGATCTCTTCGCCGCGCGACCAAAGCGGATCTCCCGAGCCTGATGCGGCGGACCTCCTCGCGCGTCTTCGGTGGGTCCGCCGTCGCAGCGATGCTCCTCCTGCTGGGACCGTACGCCCACGCGGCCGAGGAGCCCGGCGTCACGGTCGAGACCGTAGACATCTCCGGCTTCCCGGAGGTGGTGCTCACGGTGTCACCGCCACCGGAGCTGGCCGGCGTCGAGGTGCCCGCCGACGCGTTCACCCTGGCCGAGAACGGTCAGCCCCGCGGGGTCACCGTCACCCGGCTGGCGGCGGAGCAGCTCGATGTCGTGATCGCCATGGACACCTCGGGAAGCATGCAGGGCGAGCCGATGATCGCGTCGAAGGCGGCCGCGCTCTCCTTCGTGAACCGCCTGCCCGCCGAGACCAATGCCGCGGTGATCAGCTTCAGCGACGCCGCTGAGGTGGTGAGTCCGTTCTCCACCGACCGAGCGGCGACCGCCAGGGCCATCGACAGCCTCAGCGCGTCGGGCGAGACAGGCCTCTACGACGCGGTGCTCGCGGCGGTCGACCTGCTCAGCACCAGCGGCGGCGCTCAGCAGTCGATCGTCGTCCTCAGCGACGGAGGCGACACGGTCAGCCTCGCCCCGATCGAACAGGTCGTCACCCGTCTCACCGAGGCCAACGCAGGCCTGATCGCCATCGAGCTCACCACCGGGGAGACCGACCGTGCGTCCCTCGACCGCATGGCCCGGGCCGCAGCCGGCCGAGTCGTCTCCGTGAGCGATCCGGGGGCACTCGACGCGACCTACGCCGCGATCGCGGAGCGCCTGAGCAACCTCTACGAGATCCGGTTCCTCTCGAGCGGCGCCACGCGAGCCGATCTGTCGGTGTCCGTGGAGTTCCAGGGCATTCGGAGCAGCGTGCTGACCCCGGTCGAGTTCCCCGACGTCACCCGCTCCGGCGGCCCTGTGGTCCTCCCGGAGGTTGCCGAGGTCGTGCCGTTCGTCGCGAGCGGCACGGCGGTTCCCGGGGGCCTGCTCCTCGCCGTCGGCGCGACACTGGTTCTGGCCGGGCTCCTCCTCGGCTTGCTCATCGCCCTCGGACGAGACGCACCGCAACGCCGCCTCGCGGAGGAGTACGAGGGAACGGGCCTCGACGAAGCGAGCCTCACTTGGCTGCGGAGCCTCGCGAGCCGAGCCGCAGCCTTCGGCGAGAGCGTCACGAACCGAGGCGGACAGACAGCGTCGATCGACAGCCGGCTCGACGCCGCTGGGCTCTCGATGCGCGCCGGCGAGCTCGTCGTCCTGGTCGAAGTGGCGGCCCTGGGTTCGGCCATGTTCCTGTTCCTCGTCCTCGGGCCCGTCGGCCTGATCATCGGAACCGTTCTGCCTCCGGCCTTGACGCCGGCGGTGCTTGCGGCGCTGCGCGACCATCGGAGACGACAGTTCGCCGATCAGCTCGGCGACACCCTCGTGTTGCTCTCGAGCAGCCTCCGAGCGGGGTACGGCTTGATGCAGGCACTCGACGCGGTAGCGCGCGAGACCGACGCGCCGATGGCAACCGAGATGGCACGGGTGATCGTCGAGGCTCGCCTCGGGCGGCAGCTCAGCGAGGCGTTGGCGGCCGTCGCGCAACGGATGGGCAGTGAGGACTTCGAGTGGGTGGTGGAGGCGATGGAGATCCACGGGGATGTCGGCGGCGACCTCACCCAGGTGCTCGACCGTGTCGGGGAGACGATCCGCGCCCGGACCAGGGTGGTCCGTCAGGTTCGTGCCCTCAGCGCTGAGGGGAAGATCTCGGCGATCGTGCTGTTCTCGATGCCCTTCGCGGTCGGCATCTTCATCTCCCTGTCCACCCCGGACTACATCAGCGTGCTGTTCGACTCGACGGGCGGAAACCTGATGCTTGCCCTCGCAGCAGGCCTGCTGGTGGCCGGTGGCCTCTGGCTTCGACGAATCGTTCGGCCGGAGTTCTGATGCCTCTCTACGTGTACCTCGCGGCGCTGGCCATCGTGGGTTCGGTGCTCGTCCTGTGGTGGGGCTTCTCCGGGCCGACGACCTCGAGCGAGGTCCGCGCCAACCTCGCCACCCGTGGTGCCTCCCCTGTCCATGACTTCCGCCAGGTCGACCTGGCTCGTTCCACGTGGGAGCGCCTGCTGCAGCCCCTTGCTGCGGCGTTCGGCCGACGCGCCCGTCGGCTCACGACCCAGGGCCTCGGCGACCATCTGGGACGGCAGCTCCACCTCGCAGGGCTGAGCGATCAGTGGACGATCGAGCGCCTCCTCGCGGTGAAGCTGGGCCTGCTGGTGGTCGCCGGCGCCGCCATCGCGCTTCGGTTCCTGACTGGCGACATCACCCGCGCCGCGGTGGCACAGGCGATCATCCTGCTCGTGGTGGCCTACCTGGCGCCCGACGCGATGCTCGCCCGCAAGGCTCGCGCCCGTCAGGAGCGGATCGAACGAGAGCTGCCCGATGTCATCGACCAGATCACCGTGAGCGTCGAAGCCGGCCTCGGTTTCGACGGGGCGCTTGCGCGCGCCGCCCACACGGGAAGGGGTCTGTTCGCCACCGAGCTCACGCGGGTGCTCCAGGACGTCCAGGTCGGCCTCCCGCGCGACACAGCGTTCGACCGGCTCCTCGAACGCACTGACGTCGCCGACCTCCGCCACTTCGTGCTGGCGATCCGACAGTCCGATCGGTACGGCCTCCCGATCGCGAACACGTTGAGCCTCCAAGCTGCTGAGCTGCGAGACAAGCGACGCGCTCGGGCCGAGGAGCGAGCCATGCGGATCCCGGTGAAGATCGTGTTCCCCTTGACCCTGTGCATCCTGCCGGCGCTGTTCGTGGTCGTCCTCGGGCCCGCGATCCTCCAGATCTACGACAACTTCTGATCCGCCGGCAGGGTCCCGAGCAGCGCGCTCCTCCCGGCCCGTTCGTGCCTCGTAGTCTCCGTGGGATGGCAGCGAGCCCCGGCGAGATCATCAGCTTCATCGGACGAAGCTCGAAGCGGATCGCCGTCACGGTCGTCGGCGCTGCCGTGCTCGCCGGCGGGCTGGCGATGCTCGTGCTTCCCGGACCTGGGATCCTCGTGGTTGCGCTCGGCTTCGCGATCCTGGGCACCGAGTACGCGTGGGCAGCCGCGGCGCTCGAGCGCACCAAGAACGTCGCCGCACAAGCCGGCGGGCTTGCCCGAGATGGTGTGAGCAAGGTGGCGCAAGGCGCTACCGGCGGGATCCGCTCGCTCGGTGATCGCTTGCGGCGCCGCTGACACGGAACGAGCGGACGGGCAGTGCTTTTCCCGACACGGTCGGTGGGCGACGATCTAGCCTTCCCGGCATGTATGAGGTCGCGAGGACACCGGCCGCGCTGTTCCGCCAGATGCGGGCTCAGGGTCGCCCGCTCCAAGAGCTGGAGGTCGTTCGCAAGGCGTACGACTTCAGCGTGTTCCTGTCCAGCGGGCGATTCGAGATCGACGGCGGCCCGTTCCAGGTGCACGGCCTCGGCACCGCCAGCATCCTCTCCCAGCTGGGCGCGCCCGCTCACGTCATCGGGATCTCGACGTTCCACAACGCCTACCACTCGGGTGACTGGCTCGACGGTCGCCGCCCAGGCGCCTTTCCCAGTCGCCGTGCGCTCGTCCGCAAGACGTGTGGCGCGGAGGCCGAGGCATTCCTGCTGAGCGTGTTCACCGGGCGGGCCGCCAGGCGGTCGGTGGAGGAGGAGCTCGCTCGAGTCGACGAGATCGAGGGCGACGAGCGCTGGCGGGTCCTGCTCGATCTCGCGGATCTGCTCGACAAGTGGGACGACGGTCGGGTGATGTACAGCGCCGATGGTCGGGGCGACCGCAAGTTCGTCGCCGGCCGGGAAGACAAGATCGTCGAGCTCGCGGAGCGCGTCGGATCCAAGGAGCTCGCCGAGTCCATCGAGGCCGCCTTCGAGCGTGTCGCTGCCGAGGAGATCCCCGAGTCGCTCAAGCTCGGCCGAGTCAACAGCGTCTTCGTGCAACCGCGGTCGTCCCGCGAGCGCCCGTCGATCACGCTCACGCGCTTCGCACGGAAGACGTTGGGCCCGTACGTGGGCAAGCTGCGCCGACTCACCTGATCCAGAGGGCCAGGCCGCGCCGCTCTGACATCGGGCACGTCTGCCCCCTGGCAAGATCCTCGCCCTTCGCCAAAGGTGTTCCGTCGCGATGTCGAGGTGTTCGCCGCTCTGGAACGCCCTTGTCCTGTAGTCATCCCCACGACCACAGGAGAAGGATCAATGGAGCACACCCTCAAGCGGCTGCTGGCGGCGAGTGCCGCGGGCAGCTCGGTCATCCTCGGTTGCACGGCGATCGCGTCGGGCTTGTCGCTCCCGCGGCTTGCCGACGCGGTTGACCGGCCGCAGGCCGAAACCCCGGCAGGCGCCTCAGCGACGACCCCCGGCATCAGCACGCCCTCAGCGTCAACGGCGAGCCGGACGACACCCAGCCAGCGGATCTGGGCCGATGTGCCCTCGGTGGGTCTGCCCGTCAGCGGTGTCGGCATGGACGGCGACGTGCACGACTGGAGCTTCGACGAGCCCAGCGGCACCCCGCCTCAGCACCTCCGGATCACCGTCCCGGCCGTGAGCGTGCCGTCGGTCACGGTGCCCGCCGCGAGCGTCCCCAGCAGGACCGCTGAGGTCACCCTGCCGGCATCCGCTCGCGCCGACACCGGGTCCGGAACGGCCGACGCCACCGCGACCGCAGGTGGGAAGTCGATCGAGGTCGGGCTTCGCTGAGCAGCCGACATCGACCAGCAACGCGCAAGAGGCCGTCTCGTGAGACGGCCTCTTGCGCGTTACCTGACGACTATGGGGAGAGCGGGCCGGTCAGGACGATGGTGACTGCACCGCGCGCCGGCGCCGCCGCAGGTGCCGAGACCGACGACACCTCGACGCCGTAGGTCAGCGCCTCCTTGTAGGCCACGGTGACCGTCTCCCGCGGCTCTGCGGTGAGCGCGGCGTGCATGGCACCCATCATCGCGTCGACGATGGCGGTGGGCATCGCGGCGATGTACTCCTTCACGAAGGGGGCATCGCCGAGCCGGAGGGCGTCCACCGCCGCGAGCGTCGACTGACCCGGCAGGAACGCGCCCGCATCCAGCGTGTCGAGCTCGGGCGGCGAGAACATCGCATTGACGTCGACCAGCATGAACGCTGCGGACACGATCGGCCCCCCTGTTCGTCAGCCGGCGCTGGCACGTGCGACGGCCGCGGGAAGTGCAGCAGACCGGTTGACGAGTGTCAATTGAGGCGAATCCTCCCGACAAGTACCATTCGACGGACGTGGGCAAGCTGCCGCCGATCCGCTTCGCCACGACGGCGGATGGGGTGCGCATCGCGTACTGCATCCACGGCGAGGGCCCGCCGCTCGTCTACGTCCGCGGGTGGGTCTCCCACCTGGAGCTCACGTGGGAGGAGCCCGCCTATCAGGCGTTCTTCGACCAGCTGGCGCGCCACCTTCAGGTCGTGCGCTTCGACGCACGTGCCAACGGCCTGTCGGACCGGACGCTCGACCGCCTCGATCTCGACGGGCTCACCGCCGACGTCGAGGCGGTCATGGACGAGCTGGGCCTCGGCGAGGCGATCCTGTGGGGATCGGCCTTCGGAGGGCCGGTCGCGATCACGTACGCAGCCCGGCACCCCGAGCGCGTCTCGAAGCTGATCCTCGACGGTGCGTACGCCACGATGAAGGACCAGGGCACCGCCGAGGCACGGGAGTCGTTCCAGGCCATGCTCCTCGCGATGCGGGGACAACCCGATGCCGTCAACGCGTCGTTCCTCTACATGCACGATCCGGACGACTCCGCGTCGGTGGGCAAGCGCGTCGAGCTGACACGACGATCGATCTCACCGCAGGCGCTGGCCCACCTGTACCAGCTCGCCATCGACTACGACGTGTCCGACCTCCTGCCGACGCTCACGGCACCAACGCTCGTCCTGCACAGGCGTCGGAACCGCGCCTTTCCCATCATGCTGGGGCGAACGCTCGCCTCGCTCATCCCCGGTGCGCAGTTCGTCGCGATCGAGGGAGGCGCCTCGAACCTGTGGCGCGAGCAGCCAGACGATGCGCTCGCGGCCATCGGCGGCTTTCTCGGGCTCGACATCCCCCGTGCCGACGAGCACCCCCCCGAGGTGACCTCTGCGTGGGCGAACCAGTCACACGGAGACGGAGCAACGCGGCCCCTGGCCACCGACGTCGTCAGCCCGGTCCAGCCCGTGCCTGAGCCATGGGCGCTGCAGCCAGACGGCCCACCCCGGGTGCACCAGAACGGATCTGCGCCGATCTTTCGGCTCGAGGGCGAGTACTGGACCATCGCCTTCGACGGCACGACGTTTCGGATGCGGAACATTCGCGGGCTGCAGCTCATCGCCCGCTTGCTCGCCGCGCCCGGCCGCGAGCTCCATGCCCTCGACCTCGACGGAGGTACCGAGTCCGCCGGAGGCGTGTCCAGGGCGTCCGCCGCCCAAGCCGGCCTCGTCGGCACGGCGGACGGCGCCCTTCCGGCGCTCGACACCGCGGCCAAGGCCGCGTACAAGCAGCGCCTGGGTGACCTGGCCGAGGAGCTCGAGGAGGCGCAGCACTTCAACGATCCGGAGCGGGCCGCTCGAGCGCAGGCGGAGATCGACGCGCTGGTGCAGGCGCTGACGGAGGCCGTGGGCCTCGGGGGCCGTGACCGCCCCACGGGCTCGGCCACCGAACGGGCCCGCGTCAACGTCACTCGGTCGATCAAGACCGCGATCCGCAGGATCGAGGATCTCAACCTCCCGTTGGGCCTCCATCTCGGCGCCAGCATCCGCACCGGCACCTTCTGCTCGTACACCCCCGACCCGCGGGCCCCGATCGAGTGGCAGCTCTGATCCGCCGACGACCGCGACGAGCTCCTCCCGCGCCTACCGCGGCCTGCTCGGCAGCCTCGGGCCCCTCACGACCCGGCTCGCACGACCCGTCCTGAGGCTGAAACCCCAGGTCAGGGTTGGTGGGGCTAGGAAGAATCGAACTTCCGACCTCATCCTTATCAGGGATGCGCTCTAACCGACTGAGCTATAGCCCCGTGACCGGGCGTGGCCCTGATCGCAGGCGCCGAAGTTAGCCGCGGCGCTTGCGGCGGGGCGAGCCCGAAGGGCGGGCGCTGCGAGCGGGAACGTCCTCCTCGAGCACCGTCACCCGGACGCCGCCCGTGAGGTCGCTCATCAGGTTGAACAGCAGCACCATCACGACGTTGGCGGCCGAACCGGCGAGGACGAGCACGATCCCGCCGAGCGCGAAGGCCTCGAGGATCCGTGCGTCCCTGAACTTGAACTCGCCAACCAGCTGCTCGCCCGGCCGGCAGTCACCGTCCTTGACCGTCCCTGCGGCAGGTTCCGGCAGCGCGGTCGCCACCTGTCCCTCCTCCGCCTGTTCGAGGGCTCCGGGTTGGGGCGTCGCGGTGGGCGGCGCGGCCCCGTCGATCGGCTCACACTTGCCGAACGCCCCGACCGTGGTGATCACGCTCTCGAGGTTGTCGACTGCGCCCGCCGCCCGCGCCCCGATCCACAGCGCCGCGGACGCGACGCACACGATGAGGAACAGCGCCGCGTAGAACAGCAGCGAGATCTTGAGGACCGACGACGGCTCGATGTGCCGGACGATCCGGCGGACCTTGCGAGCACGAACCTTCCGAGCGTGCGCCGAGGCGGCAGAGCTCGTCGCCGGTGGCGTCCCCTCCGCTGGGATCACCGCCCCAGGGGTCGTCTCGTCGACGCGCTCGACCCCTTCGCGGAACGTCGCTGCGCGCGACACAGGGTCGACGTCGCGCATCGTGAGCGGATCGTCGGGCACCCGTCGAGTGTAGGCAGCCCCCTTCGGACCGCCTCGGCACCTCGCGCGCGCCGACGGCGCTCAGCGACGTTCAGCCTTCGCCACCGCGTGCGCTCGCCCCACCACGACCTCGACCCACACCTGTGTTCCTGCCGCACGCCACTTCACCAGCTCCGCACCGTTCGACGCGGCGAGCTCGCGCGCCGCCCCCTCGCCCTCGGCGGCACCTGCGAGTGCTGCCGCGTCGGCGGCGGTCTGGGCGCGGGCCCGCTCGCCAGCGGCACGAACCAGCGGGACGAGGGCGAGCAGGACCACGACGGCCAGCGCCACCACCCCGACGACGAGCGCCGTCGCCTGCCCCGCCTCGGCGGACCTCTCTGCGCGTCCGGGCATCCGCATCCCCCACGGTGTTCGCGCACCACCGTGCGCGTCGGGATCCTGGGGGAGGCGTGGCCGAGGCTACGCGGGCGCCGTCAGCGCGTCGACGGTCAATCGACCGCCGCGATCAGTCGGGCTCGTCTGCCGTGAGGACAGGCGCCACCGACGCCACGGTCTCACCGTCGCCGACGCTCATCACGCGCACGCCGGTGGCATCACGCCCCTGCGAGGAGATCTCGCGCACCTCCATGCGGATCAACGTGCCGACCGAGTTGATGACGAAGATCTCGTCGTCGATGCCGACCATGAACGCTGCGACCACGAACCCCTTCTTCGCGGTGAGCTTGATGCCACGCACGCCCTGGCCACCACGACCCTGACGGTTGAAGTGCTCGAGCTGCGTGCGCTTGCCGTACCCGGCGTCGGTCACGATGAGCATCGCGACATCGTCGCGACACGTGTCGAGGCTGACGACCTCGTCGCCGCTGCGCAGCTTCATGCCGCGCACGCCGGCCGCCGCACGCCCCATCGGGCGGACGTCGTCCTCGCTGAAGCGGATCGCCTGGCCGAGCTTCGAGAGCATGAGGATGTCGTCGCCGCCGTTGGTGGCGATCACCTTCACCAGCTCGTCGCCGTTGCGCAGGTTGATGGCGATGATCCCGGAGCGCAGCGACGAGTCGTACTCGTTGAACTTCGTCTTCTTCACCTGACCGTTCTTGGTGACGAAGAACAGGAAGCGGTTCGTCTCGTAGTCGCGCGTGTCGATGATCGTCTGGATGTGCTCGCCCGGCTGGAGCTGCAGCAGGTTCGGCATGGCCGTGCCGCGCGCCGTGCGCTCCTTCTTCGGGATCTCGTGAGCCTTGAGCCGGTACACCCGCCCGAGGTTGGAGAAGAACAGCAGGTAGGCGTGGGCGGTGGTGGTGAGGATGTGGCTGACGTAGTCCTCGTCGCGCAGCTTGGCGCCGGCGACGCCGCGACCGCCGCGTCCCTGGGCCCGGAAGGCATCGGCGAGGACCGTCTTGATGTAGCCCTTGGCCGACAGGGTGACCACGAGCTCCTCGTCGTCGATGAGGTCCTCGATGT
>JBQTKH010000091.1:0-7214 GCA_052386335.1 Microthrixaceae bacterium | reverse complement strand
GGGGCAACGCCCGGTTCCTCTCCAACAAGCGCCGCGCCCCGGCCTTCGCCGAGCAGGGCGAGGCGGGCGAGGAGGCCTGGCTGCGGCTCGAGCTCAAGCTCATGGCCGACGTCGCCCTCGTGGGGTTCCCGAGCGTCGGCAAGTCGACGCTCATCTCGGTGATCTCCGCCGCGAAGCCGAAGATCGCCGACTACCCGTTCACCACGCTGGAGCCGAACCTCGGGGTGGTGCGGCTCGACGACGAGACCCAGTTCGTCGTGGCCGACCTGCCCGGGCTGATCGAGGGCGCGAGCGAGGGACGAGGGCTCGGCCACCAGTTCCTGCGCCACGTCGAGCGGGCGCGTGTGCTCGTGCTCCTCCTCGACCTGGCTCCCACCGCCGAGCACCCGCCTGCCGAGCAGGAGCGGATCCTGCTGGACGAGCTCGGCACCTACCAGCCCGATCTGCTCGAGCGTGAGCGCGTCGTCGTGGGTTCGCGCGCTGATCTGGCGCAACCGGATCTCGAGGTCGACCCGGGGCTCCTCCGCATCGCGTCGGTCACCGGCGAGGGCATCCGCCCGCTCCTCGGCGCGATGGCCGCCGCTGTGAAGGTGGCTCGCTCCGAGGTGCCCGAGCCCGACGCCTTCGTGGTGCACCGTCCGGTGGGGGAGGGCTACCGCATCGAGCGGGACGACAGCGGGCACTGGTTCGTGCTCGGCCGGCAGGCGGAGCGCTGCGTCGCGCTCTCCGACCTCACGCAGATCGAGGCCCTCGACGAAGCCCATCGCCGTCTGAAGGCCATCGGGGTCGACAAGGCGCTCGCTCGCGCCGGGGCCCACGAGGGCGACACCGTCCACATCGGGCGCCTCACCTTCGACTACGAAGTCGACTCATGATCGTCGTCGCCAAGATCGGCACCTCCTCGATCACCGCCGACGACGGCGCCATCGACGAATCCGCCGTGGCGAAGTTCTGCGCGGAGGTCGCTGGCCTCCGTGCCGCCGGCCACCGCGTGGTGATGGTCACCTCCGGTGCGATTGCAGCGGGGCTGCCCGCCCTCGGCTACGCCAGCGGGGCACGGCCCCGGGATGCCGTCACCCTGCAGGCTGCGTCCGCGGTGGGTCAGACGCGGCTGATGCGGGTGTACGAGAAGGCGCTGGGGTCGCACGACATCGTCACGGGACAGGTGCTCCTCGCCCCGCTCGACTTCATGGTGCGCCAGCAGTACCTGCACGCCCGCGCCACGTTGGGTCGGCTGCTCGACCTCGGGGTTGTGCCCGTCGTCAACGAGAACGATGCCATCGCCGACGACGAGATCCGCTTCGGTGACAACGACCGCCTCGCCGCGCTGGTCGCGCACCTCGTGGCCGCCGACCTGCTCGTCCTGCTCACCGATGCACCCGGCCTGCTGACGGCCGACCCGCGGCTCGACTCGTCAGCGTCGCTCATCGAAGAGATCGTGCAGGTCGACCACTCGTTGGAGGCCATGGCCGGGGGAACCGGCTCCACGCGGGGGAGCGGGGGGATGGCGTCGAAGCTCGCGGCCGCGAAGATCGCGGCATGGTCTGGCGTTCGCGCCGTGATCGCGCAGGCATCCCGTGACGATGTGCTCGGGGCGGTCGTCGCGGGCGAGCCAGGGGCCGGCACGGTCGTGCACCCCAAGTCGAAGCGGCTGCCGGCCCGCAAGCTCTGGATCGCCTTCGCGGTCGGTTCGAACGGCACGATCGTGGTCGATGAAGGAGCCCAGCACGTCCTGCTTGAGCGTGGGTCCTCGTTGCTGGCCGCCGGGGTGCGTTCCGTGCGGGGCGGGTTCGCCGTGGACGACGCCGTGGAGATCGCGGGTCCGGACGGCACCGTGTTCGCGAAGGGTCTCACCCGCCTGGGTGCGGCCAGCTTGCGCGAGGTCGCCGGCCGTCGAACCGCCGACCTGCCCGACGGCGTTCCCCACGAGGTCGTCCATCGCGACGACCTCGTCGTCCTCCCCTAGCAGGGGCTGGTCGCCCGTCAGAGGGCGTGCTGGCGGAGCCAGGTGTGCATCGCGATGCCACTGGCCACCCAGGCGTTGATCGAGCGGGTCGACCCGACCTGGGCGATCGAGCACACCTGCGCGCAGGCTGCGTGCGCGTCGCCCGAGAGCCCCGGACCCTCCTGGCCGAACAGGAGCACACATCGCTTCGGGAGCTCGGTGGTCTCGAGTGGGGTCGAGCCGGGCAGGTTGTCGATGCCGATGATCGGGAGCGCTTCGGCAACCGCCCACTCGGTGAGATCGCTGATCCGATCGTGGTGCACGATGTGCTGGTAGCGGTCGGTCACCATCGCGCCTCGGCGGTTCCACTGTCGTCGGCCGACGATGTGGACCGCCGCCGCGAGAAAGGCGTTCGCGTTGCGCACCACCGTGCCGATGTTCAGGTCGCTCGTCCAGTTCTCGATGGCGACGTGGAAGGGGTTCCGGCGAGCGTCGAGGTCCGCGACGATGGCCTCCATCCGCCAGTAGCGGTAGCCGTCGACGACGTTGCGCTGGTCGCCTTGCGTCAGGAGGTCGGGATCGAGTCGGGGATCGTCGGGCCACGGCGCCGGATGCGGTCCGACGCCCACCTCGTCGTGCTGAGGCTGCTGCGTCAGGGTGTGCCGGGCTCGACCGAACCCGGCTCGGCGGCCGCCTCGGGCGCGGCACCCGTCGACACCCCGAGCTGCGCGCGGATCTTGGCCAGCCGGGCCTGGGCCTCGTTGTTGGCGGCGGCCTGCTCCACCTCGAGCATGCGGGACTCGACGGACGACTCGGCCAGCTCGGCGGTGCCTCGGGCCTTGGCGTAGCGAGCCTCGATCTTGTCTCGCACCTCGTCGAAGGTGGGTACGTCTTGGCCCACGGTCTCGGAGAGCGTGGCCATCGCCTTGTTGACCTGCTCCTGCATCTTGGCCTGGTCGAGCTGGGACAGGAGCTTGTTGCGCTCCGCCAGCTTCTTCTGGAGCTGTGTCGCGTTCTGCTGTACCGCTGCCTTGGCTTGGTCGGACGCCTGCGCGCTCTGCAGTGCCAGCTCCTTGAGGCCCTCCACCTCGCTCTCGATGGCGATGAGGCGGTTGGCGAAGGACTCAGCGGCCGACGTGTACTCGGCCACCTTGGCGGGGTCGCCGGTCTTGGCGGCCTCGTCGGCCATGACCACGGCCTGGCGCGTGTTCGCGTCGACCTTCTCGAGCTCGTCCATGGACCGCTCGAGGCGCATCTCGGTCTGCTTCTGGTTGGCGATGACGTTGGCGGCCTGCTCCCGGAGCTTGCGGTGCTGCTCGTGAGCTTCGAGGATCGCCTGCTCGAGCTGCACCTTCGGGTCGGCCTTTTCGTTGAAGGTGGAGCCCAGCTTCGCTCCGAGGTACTTCCACCAGCGCTTGAGTGCCTTGAACATGGCGCGGAGCCTAACCGTCATCTCGCGAGGAGATCGGCAGGAGTCGACGGGCTCGATCCACCAGCGCGCTTGCCTCGGACACCCGCATCGTGGCCGTGATCCCGAGGTACGCCACGCCGGTGGGGACGAGCACCAGGAGCCCGGCCACGAGCCGCGGCGAGTCCGCCGTGGCTGACCGCAGACCGGCGGCCAGCACCCCGCACGCCACAGCCGCGATGAGCGACCAGCGCCCGTCATGACCGAGGCGGGGGAGGGTGCCGATCCGCCACTGCAGGGCGCCCCTGAGAAGGCGGTACTCGACCCAGGACGAGATGGCTGCCCCGAGCGCGAGCCCCACGACACCGAGGCGCGGCGGGCCACCCTCCGCGAGGCGAAGGCTGTCGGGCAGGGGAGCGAGGGCGATGGTGCCGAGGCGCTGCACCGACGACCCGACCACGGCGAAGCGATCAAAGGGGAACATGAGCAATCCACCGAGCACCGCCGCGAGCGCCACCCGAACGATCGCGATGCGCGCCACGATCTTGGGGCGATCCAGTGCGTAGAGGCCGTTCTGGAGGAGTCGTGACCGGGTGGTGCCGAGGAGGCCGAGCGCGAAGGCGCCGACCACGAACCACACGAGCCGCGTGTCGTCAGCCTCGAACTGGCCGCGCTGGAGGAGCGCACCGACCACGACGTCACCCGCGAACACGTAGACCGCGGCGGTGATGGCCACGTAGAAGGTGATGCGCTCCATGCCGAGGTGCAGACGGTCGCGGATCTCGGCGCGGCCGGCGCGCCCGAGGCGTGACAGCTCGGGAAGCTCGGATGCCGCGACCGCCATCCCGAAGAGGCTGATCGGCAGCAGGTACAGGACCTGCCCGTAGGTCAGCGCGGACACGCCGCCCAGCGCGAGGAGACTGGCGAGCACGAGGTCGACGTAGGTGAGGAGCTGGACGACGCCCCGGCCGAGCACCACCGGGCCGAAGCGTGCGAGGACATCGCGCACATGGGGGTCGGAGCGGCCGAAGGTGAGCTGCGCGCCGCGCATGAGCCGACGTACCGAACGCACCTGCACCGCCACCTGCGCCACCCCACCGGCGACGACGCCCCACGCCAGCGCGTGGGCGAGCCCGACCTCACTCGACCCGTAGAGGCTGGCGCCCACCACGAACGCGATCTGGCTGGCGTTCCACATCACCGGTGAGACGTACGACAGGAAGAACCGGCGGTGGCTGTTCAGGACCCCGAGGCAGAACGCAGACAGCACCAGCAGGGCCACACCTGGGAACATGATGCGCAGCAGCGTGACGGCCAGCTCGAGGCGCGCCCCCGAGAACCCGGGCGTGATCAGCAGCGTCAGCGGACGGGCCAGCAGGACGCCGACCGCGACGATCGCCGCCATCGCCGCGATCAGGAGACCGAGGATGTTGCCGGCGAGCTTGTTGGCCTTGTCACGGTCCTCATCGAGGAGCCGGGAGTAGACCGGGATGAACGAGGCCGACAGCACGCCCTCGCCCAACAGGTTCTGGAGGAGGTTGGGGATCCGCAGCGCCGCCTTGAAGACGTCGGCGGTCGCGCCCACCCCGAGGTAGCCCGAGATCGCGACCTCGCGGATGAGCCCGGCGATGCGGGAGAGCAGGATGCCAGCGGCGACGAGGTACGAGCCACGGCGCTGGGGTTCGGTGTCCACGTCGGCGAGGGGTACGCCGAGGTCGCCGGTGAGGTCGCTCACCCGAGTCCTGTCGCAGAGGTCGCCCCGCCCCCGGAGGTCTCCTCGATCGCCTGCCGCAGTGCTTCCATCTCGTCGACCATCTCGTCCACGTCATCGCCGAGGCCACTGAGGTCGGCGACGTCGTGTGCCTGCACGGCCAGCTCGATCGTGCGGGCGGCCGCCTCGTCCAGCCGAGCGTTGAGGAGACGCAGGCGGCCGTCGGCATCGCGGATCACCTGCTCGAGGCGCTGGACGGTGGCCTGTTGGGCTCGGAGTGACTCCATGGTCCGCTCGTGGGTTGCACCCCCACGCCCGTCACCGGCTGCGGCCTGGGCGGCGGCCATCGCCGCACTGATCGCCTGTGGGTCGAGGCGCCGACGGGCGTCGGTGAGGTCATGACCCCGCCGCGCGATGCGCCACACCTCCCGCACCCCGGTGTCGACCCGGTCGTCGATCTCGCGCAGCCGGTCCTGTGTCGGCCCGGCCCGGGCACCGCGGACGGCCTCCCGAAACCGAACGTGGGCTTCCAGGGCGTCTCGCACGTAGTAGCGCCACGGCTCGCTCAGCGTGAACGGGTCGATCCGCTCGTCCTCGGGTGCGCGCGGGATGGCCAGACCCACCCGCCCGGCGTACGCGACGAGGCCCAGGATCGCGGCGGCGAGGATCCCGCCGCCGCCCAGGATCCCGAGGCCGGCGCCGGCCCCCAGGGCAAGGATGCCCGACGGGGAGGTGATGGCGCGGGCGACCGGCGGCGAGAAGAAGCGGTCGCGCAGCGAGAGCCTGGCCATCGCTGAAGGCTAGGGCTCAGAAGTTGCTCACCACGGCCACGAACACCTTCGCGATGCTGCGCGGATCGCTGGAGTCGTAGACGGCCGCCTGGCTCGCCTCGGCGATCCTCCGCAGCGTCGCCAGATCAGCGCCTTCGCCGTAGGAGATGGGGAAGACGCGCACGGCCTGTCCCTGCCCTTCGGAGGTCGCGGACAGGGCTCGCAACAGCGCGTCGAGCTCGTCCCGGTCGTCGTCGGGCTCGCCGTCGTCGTTCACGCCGTCTGACAGGAGGACGACCGCGTTGATGCGGGAGGGGTCGTAGGTCGACAGGAGATCCTCGTAGGCCGTCTTCGTGGCACGGTAGAGGGGTGTTCCCTTGAGGGGGACCAGCTCACGGATCTTCGTCCGAAGCTGCTCGCGCACGTCGCCGATGCGTCCGGGTTCCACGAGGGTGAGCACATCCGCGTCGTCGGTCAGGTCGGTCGAGAACACCCGCAGACCCACCTCGTCGTCATCGTTGAAGTCGTCAAGGGCACCGATCGTGGCCTCCTTGGCGAGGTCGAGCTTGGTGGCGCCCGTCTCGGGATCAGCGAGGTCACCCATGGAGCCGGAGACGTCGACGAGCAGCACCACCCGAGCGGGCTTGCGCTGGTCCTGCCAGTCCTCGAGCAGGCGAGCCAGGACGGCCGGTGAGGGGACGTCGAGCAGCGTCTGGGGCTGGTCGGGGTCGACGCCGTGCGCCCCATCGATCGGCGCACCAACGGCCACCTCGGGGTTGCCGGGCCGGAAGCCGAACTCGAGCACCTTGCGCTGGTTGGCGGGTTCCTTGACGAACTCGACGAACCTCGCCGCGCCGGCAGCCTCGTCCCGGTCGACCCACGCCGCGTCGAGGATGAACAGCGGGTTGTCGGAGTAGAGCGTTCCCTCCTCGGGGTAGATCGCCACCAGGGGCACCCGCGGGGGACGGGGCTCCTCGCCTTCCTGGAGCACGCCGTCGGGGTTGCCGGCGTTGTAGTCGATGACGGTCTTCTCCTCGACCGCCACCGCCGACACGTAGCCGAACGGGTTGCCCCGCTGGTCGGCTCGGAACCAGTTGTTCATGAAGGTCATCGTGATGTCGCCGTAGTGCACGACCGCCGACTCCACGCCCTCGGCGAAGCTCTGCGTGGCCGGCTGCGCGAGGTCCTCGAGCGAAAGCCCCGTGGTCTTCCCGTTGGCTGCGTAGGCCTGCGCGATGAGGGCGGAAAGGCCACTGGTCGAGAAGTTGGGGTTCGTCTTGCCGAGGCGGAACCCGCCCCACTCCGGTCGCCCGTGCGCGGCCCAGCCCTGGGGGTCTTGCGCGAGGGCGAGGATGTCGGCGTAGCCCAGCGGCTCGTCCG
>JBQTKH010000090.1:0-8314 GCA_052386335.1 Microthrixaceae bacterium | reverse complement strand
TCGTTCCCGGCGGCACCGCCGAGCCCGGCACCGATCGATGCGTAGGCCCCCGCGAACACCTGCGTGAGCTCCGCGCACTCCTTTGTGAACGCGGCGAGGTCGGTGTCGTCGTTGGAGCCTGCGGTGGTGGTGGTCTCCTCGGTGGCGGTCTTGTCGTCGCCCCCGCAGGCCACCACCGTGAAGCCGAGCGCCACGGCCAGAACGAGCGATCCAAGTCGCTTGGGCACCATGTCATCGTCCCTTCCGCCGGCCCCCACGACGGGTGCTGGTCCGCTGGCAAGGTACTCGCGGGGACTCCCACGGTGGGCGGATTCACCCGGCCGCGCCCTCCCGGATCTCGTGGAGCACGCGGCGCGCCTCGGCAGGGTCCTTCGTGCGGCGCATGGGTGGGAGCGCTCGCACCACGTCCCACCGGTAGCCCGCCGTGGCCATGCGGGGATCGAGGACGGCGACCACGCCGTGGTCGGTGGCCGATCGGATGAGCCGACCGGCTCCCTGCGCGAGCAGCGTCGTGGCTCGGGGCAGGTCGATCAGGTTGAAGGCGTCGGCGCCGGCCCGCTCTCGTCGAGCCTGCAGCAACGGCTCGTCGGGACGCCCGAAGGGGATGCGGTCGATCGCCACGAGGCTGAGCGCCGCGCCCGGGATGTCGACGCCTTGCCAGAATCCCATGGTGGCGAACAGGCAGGTGGCCTCCTCGGCGGCGAAGCGCTCGAGCAGCCGAGCCTTGGGGAGATCGCGCTGGGTGAGGATGGGCACGTCGAGCTGCAGCTGGAGCGCGGCGGCGGCTTCGTCGAGCACGCGGAAGCTCGTGAACAGCGCGAGCGTGCGCCCGCCTGCCGCGGTGATGAGCTCGCCGAGCTCGCGGGTCATCGCCTCCAGGTAGGCGGGGCTGCGCGGATCGGGCAGGTGGGCGGCGCAGTAGAGCAGGGCGTTCGCCTCGTAGTCGAACGGGCTGCCGACATCGAGCTCGGTCACCGCGTCGTGGTCGAGGCCGAGGCGATCGGGCAGGCGGGGCGGGAGGGTGGCGCTCGTGAGCACGGCCGGGCGCTTGTCCCACAGGGCGTCCCGCAGCAGACCGGCGACGTCGAGGGGGGCGACGCGGAGCACCGGATACGAGTCGGATCCCTCCACCCACATGACCTGGCTGGCCGACACCTGCTCCACAGCCATCAGGTCCTCCAGCAGGGCGCCGGCCGACTGCTGCACCCGCAGGGCGCGTGACCGGCTGTCCTCGGGCGCGTCGGCTGGCACCGCGCGGGCGGCCGCCAAGGCACGCTCGACGCGTCCCCGCGCCACGGCGATGGCGCCGGCGAGGTCGTCGGGCAGCGAGCCCTTGATGCGACGATCGCGATAGGGGCGCAGCGCGTCGGTGATGAGACGACCGGCATCGTCGACCCCCGCGGGGATCTGGTCGTCGGCGATCACCCCACGGGTGCGCCGGGCCAGGTCCGTGAAGCGCCCGCCGGTGAGGTCGACGCCGCTCGTCGAGGAGATGATCTCCTCGAGCTGGTGGGCCTCGTCGATGATGACGACGTCGTGGTCGGGGAGGATCACCCCGCCCGACGCGATGTCGAGCCCGTAGAGGTGGAGGTTCACCACCACCACGTCGGCCTCGTTGGCCCGGAGTCGCGCGCCTTCGGCGAAGCAGATCCCGCCGCTCGGGCACCGGGCCGCGCCCGGGCACTCTCGTGCGCTGACGCTCACCGCGGCCCACGCCTGGTCGGACGGTTCCGTGTCGAGCTCGGCGCGGTCGCCCGTGTCGGTGGTGGTGGCCCAACGGGCGAGGCTGACGAGCTCCTCCTTGGGCGCGCGCTCGGCCACCCCGTCGAGGCCGAGCTGCTCACCGGCGCTGTCCTTGGCGGCCAGCTCGGAGAGGCGCTGCATGCAGAGGTAGTTCGAGCGGCCCTTCAAGATCGCCCAGTCGAACGGCTCGTCGAGGTGGGCCTGGAGGAACGGGAGGTCCTTGCCCGCCAGCTGGTCCTGCAGGGCCTTGGTGGCGGTGGCGACGATCGTCTTCTTGCGGGAGATCACCGCGGGCACGAGGTAGGCGAGCGTCTTGCCCGTGCCGGTGCCGGCCTGCACGGCGAGGTGGCCGTTCCCCCGGATCGTCGCGGCCACCGCCTCGGCCATCTCGACCTGACCCGGGCGAACCTCGCCGCCTCCGGGCAGCTCGGCGACGACCTTGGCGAGCCCGGTGGTGATGTCGCTGGTCGGCACGGTCAGACCCCGGGCGAGGCGCACTCGGTGGCGGTCTGGGCCCGGGTCGAGTCGAAGCCCGCGGTGGCGAGCATCCAGCGCAGCAGCGGGCCGATCAGGACGGCGACGACCACGGTGCCCACGCCGATCTGGCCGCCGATCGCCCACCCGACGGCCACGCAGGTGAGCTCGATGCCCGTGCGCACCGGCGCCAGCGGGAACCCCTTGTCGTGGATCGCGAGCATCACGATCTCGGCGGGCCCGGGCCCGATCTCGGCGATCACGACCGCGGTGATGCCGGCGGCCACGGCCAGGAACCCGACGCCGAACAGGGCAAGGCGCACGAGCATGGGCTCCTGGTACGGGAGGGCGTCGAGCACGAGGCCGAGGATCGGACCCACGAGCAGCACGGCGAGGACGGTGCCCGGGCCGGGGCGCCGCCCGAGGACCCAGCCGAGACCGGTGAAGGCGAGCGGCACGAGCATCGCCGCGAGACCGATGTCGATGCCGGTGAGCTGCGCGATGCCGGTGGTGAGCACGTCGTAGGGAGCCACGCCGATCTGGCCCCGGATCATCATCGCCACGCCGGCGCCCACGAGCAGGAGGCCAATGGCCAGCGTGCCCAGCCGTCGCGCCACCGGCGAGGAGGGGGTGGCGGCGAGCATCACCGGAGCGACGCTACCGACGGTGAGGGAAGATGAGGCGCCACAGGCTGGAGGAGGCGCAGATGGATGTCGACGGGTACCTGGTGGAGCTGTTCGGGCGGCTGCCCGATCTGGTGCGGGAGGCCGTGGACGGTCTCGACCCGGCGGAGCTGACCGCTGCGCCTGCGCCTGGTGCGAACACGATCGCGTGGCTGATCTGGCACCTGACCCGGGTGGAGGACCACCACATCGCCGAGCTCATGGATGTCGAGCAGCGCTATCTCGCCGAGGGCTGGCACGAGCAGTTCGGGCGCGGCGCCGACGACCAGGACCACGGGTACGGGCACACGGCCCTCGACGTGGCCTCGGTGCACGGCACCGCCGAGGAGCTGCTCGGCTATCACGAGTCGGTGCACGCGGTGACGATCGGCTTCCTCGAGGGCTTGACCCCGGCGGATCTCGACCGGATCGTCGACGAGCGGTGGGACCGTCCGGTAACCCTGGGCGTGCGACTGGCGAGCCTCATCGGTGACTGCCTCCAGCACGTCGGGCAGGCGTCGTACGTGCGGGGGCTCTCGGGCTGAGCGGTGCTCAGGTGGTGACGAGCTCGGCACCCTCGGCCACCTGGCGCTCCACCTCGACCATGGCCGCCGCGAGGTCGGTGAGCTCGCGCTCGACCGCCCCCTGCGGCGTGAGGAACAGGAACACCACGCGCACCACGGGCTCGCCGGTGGCCCGACCGACCGCCACCGCATAGGCGGCGCCCTGCAGGCGGTAGCCGGCCACTCGGCGATCGAGCTCCTCGGGATCGCTGCTGGCGGAGGTCTTGTGGTCGACGACGACGAGCCCGTCGGCGCCCCGGTAGAGGAGGTCGACGTAGCCCTCGAGCAGCCGGTCGCCGATCGGCGTGCACGCGTAGACCTCACGCCAATGCGGGGCGGTGGCGGCGGCCCGCACCACGGGCGCACCGAGGGCGGCGCCGACGAGCGCGGTGACGTCAGCGACCCGATCGGGCACCGCCTCGGCCTGGCACTGCGCTGCCACCGCATCGTCGAGTCCGTCACCGGTGGCGAGGTCGATCGTCTGCAGCACGCCGTGCACCGCGCGGCCCACCGCGCTGCCGTACCGGCCCTTGAGCCAGGGTGGCAGGTCGAGGTCGCGCGGGCGCTTGCGCAGACCAGGGTCGGGTTCGGGGGCATCCACCAGCTCGGGCGTGACGATCTCGGTGCCGGCATCGGGCGAGCCCTCGTCGGTGAGCGCCGTGGCTGCCACCGCGCCCGAGCGGGACGCGACGCGCAACGCCGCATCGCGCTCGGCAGCCCACGCCGTGAACGGCGCGGGCGCGCTGGGCGCGCTGCTCGGATCGACGACGAGCGGCGCGGCGGTGCCGCTTAGGTCGGGTAGGCCCGCGAGGAGGTCGTCGCCCATGCCGATGACGAGGGTCTCGCTGTTGGTGCGGTTGCTCAGCTTCTTGGGCTGGTCGCGCTGGGCCCGGTGCAGTGACACGACGAGGTGGTCGCAGGCCCGGGTGCATGCCACATAGAGCAGTCGGATGCGCTCGTCGTAGCCCATCTGCTCGTCGATCGGGGTCCAGGCGTCGAACTCCTCGGTGGTGACGTCAGCTCCGAGCTTGTAGCCAACGGGACCGCCATCGCGGGGAAACACCACGTCGACGGCGTTGGTCTGGCCGCCGATCTTGGTCGTCATGCCCGACACGATCGTGATCGGGAACTCCAGACCCTTGGCGGCGTGGATCGTCATGATGCGCACCGCATCGTCGTCGGTCTCGGGGAGCACGGCCTCGGTGACGCGGGCACCCTCCACGGTCTGCTGGTCGACCCAGCGCAGGTAGGCCCGGAGACTGCCCCCGGCGGCCTCGCTCCACGCCCGGGCCTGGTCGATGACGAACCGGAGGCGCCGCCACACATCGCGCGGTCGCCCGTCGGCGAAGCCGAGCTCGAGGGCGCGACGGTCGCGAGCGATGCGGTCGAGCAGCTCGGCGGGGCTCTGCCAGTGGCGGGCCTGGTGCAGCTCGCGCAGGAAGGCCAGTCCGGCGGCGACCGGCCCGCCACCGGGATCGGGGGGCTCAGGCGTGTTGTAGCTCCAGGAGCCCTTGGCCTCGACCCTGTAGCGGAACAGGTCGTCGTCGCCGCACGCCAACAGGGGTGTGCGCAGCGCCGACACCACCCGCAGGTGGTCGGTGGGGTCGTCGGCCGCTCTCAGCACCATCATCAGGTCGCGCACGGCCCGGCTGGCGTACACCAGCGAGCTCGACTCGGTGCGGAACGGGATGTTGGCCTGCCCGAGCGCGTCCTCGAGGAACGGCAGCGAGGTGCGGGCCGGGACGAGGATCGTGACGTCGCCGAGCGTCGGGGCGCGCCAGCCGTCCTTGCCCTCCCGCACCTGCCACTGCTCGGTCATGGCCACGGTGATGGCATGAGCGATGTCACGCGCCTCGGCCTCGCGCAGTGCGTCGGCCCTCGTCTTGGGAGGGTGCGGGGTGGCGCCCACCACCGACACCGCGGGCCCGCTGCCGGGGTCGCCGCGCTGAGCGTCGAGGGGGGCGTAGACCGGCTGCGAGTTGGGGACGTCGTTGTCGGGCGCCTCGGCCATGAGCATGGCGAAGGTGGCGTTCACCCAGGCGATGATGGGCTCCACCGTGCGGAAGTTGGCCGACAGCGCCACCGCGCCGCCCGCCTCCGCTGCGAAGCGCTCCTTGGCCTCGAGGAACGTGCTGATGTCGGCGCGGCGGAACCGGTAGATCGACTGCTTCGGGTCGCCCACGACGAACAGGCGGCCCGGCTCGACGTCGACGTCGGCCCAGCCGGTGGCATCGGCGGAGTGCGGATCGGCGCACGCGATGCGCACGGCGAGCTCGATCTGGATCGGGTCGGTGTCCTGGAACTCGTCGAGCAGCAGCCGCTGGTAGCGCTCGCGCAGCGAGGCCCGCACGATCGGGCCCTGCACGGGATCTCGCAGCACCTGGCGGGCCAGCACGAGCAGGTCGTGGAACTCGAGCTGGCCGGCGGCTCGGCGGGCCTCGGCGGCGTCGACCGTGTGTCGCCGCATGGCCGACGCGAGGTGCCGCGCGCAGGCCTGCAGCGCGGTGCGCCGGATGTCGTCGAGCGTGTCGCCGAGGGCGACCACCTGCGCGCGCACGTCGTCGATCGGGCCGCGCCAGCTGCCCTTCTTGCCGACGCGCGTCACCTTGGCGCTCGGCTGCCCCTCCGAGAGCAGCTCCATGATCTCGACGTCGTCATCCGCGGCGCGCAGGGCCTCGACGAACGAGGCGAACTCGTGGATCCGACCTGCAAGGTTGTCGCCGTCGTCGATGCAGTCGTCGCAGGCGGCCAGCAGCTCGGGGATGGCGCCGTCGAGCTTGCCGAGGTGGCTCGCCAGCGGAGGCGGTTCGGGCGCGGTGGTGGGCACCCGATCCTCCACGAGGTCCCAGGAGGCGTCGAAGGCCTGCGCGAAGGCCCGCAGCTTCTTCGGCGTGACCTTCGCCGCGTCGAGCAGGAGCAGCGTGCGCTCGAGCGTGGGGTCGGCGAGGAGCTCGTCGAGCACGCGGGCCCACCGGCGATCGAACGCGATGCCGGAGCGCACCTCGTCGATCACCTCCACGCGCGGCGGGAGCTTGGCCTCCACGGGGTGCTCAGAGAGGATGCGCTGCGCGAACGAGTGCAGCGTGCCGATCGCCGCGCCATCGAGCTGCTCGACCGCGACGCGGCACCGCTCCGCCTCGGCCGGGGGCGTGTCGGGGTGGGCTTGGCGCAGCTGGAGATCCTTGCGGACGCGGTCGCGCAGCTCGGCCCCGGCCTTCTCCGTGAAGGTGATGGCGGCCAGGCGGGCGAGCTCGACCGTGCCTGACGCCACCAGCGCCACCACACGCGCCACGAGCGCGGTGGTCTTGCCGGAACCCGCACCCGCGTCGACGAACAGCGTGGTGGTGAGGTCGTCGCGGATGCGGTCGCGCGCCGCTTGGTCGGGGGCATCGTCGTGGGGATGGTCGGTGGTCATGCCGCGCCTGTCTCGTCGTCGTCGGCGGGCTCGACCAGCGCCACGTAGCCGGCGACGGCCGGGTCGACACGCTTGCGGTCCCAGTGGCTGCGCAGCTCGACGGTGCCGAGCCCGTCGGGATCGCACACCTCGCACGAGACGTAGAAGAACGTGCCCGCACCATCGGGGTGGGGTGGGAACACGCCCGCCTCCACGCCGTCGACGATCATGGCGAGGGTGGCGACGGTGATGGCGAGCACGTCGTCGGTGACCGCGTAGCCCGTGCGCTTGAACCCACCGCGGGTGGTGGCGAACCAGTAGTCGGCCCGCACCGGCGCATCGGGCCGACCCTCGGCCTGGCGACCGGCCAGGCCGTACAGCGGCAGCTGGAGCTTCGTGCCGGCCTTGATGGGATCGTCCTCACCGAGCCCGCGGTAGGCGTCGCCCACCCGGCCGGTCTTGTAGTCGACGACGTGCAGGGTGCCATCGACCGCGCGATCGAGGCGGTCGGCGCGCCCTCGTACCCGCAGCGCCCGCCCGTCGGGAAGGGGCACGAGCACCGGCGGGGTGTCGCCGAACCCGAAGCCGAGCTCCACGGCGATCGGCACGGTCTGATGCAGGGCCCGGTACTGCTCGTCGGCGTCGAGGAAGTGCTGGAGGTCGACGAGGATGCGACGGCGATCGCGCTTCCAGAAGATCGGCCGCCCGGTGATGCCCTTGGCCTCCACCTCGTCGCAGCGCTGCTCGCCGATCTCGTGCAGGCGCCCGCGATCCGCGGTGGTCCACGGGTCGGACGGACCAGGCCGATCCGACTCGGGACGAGCCAGCACCTCGCGCATGAAGTCCTCGAGGATCGCGTGCACGAGCGTGCCCTTCTCCAAGGCGGTGATGGCGAGGTTGTCCTCGGGGTTCTCGATCGGGTCGACCTTGAGGATGTCGAGCACGAAGTGCGCGTGGGGGCAGGTGGCCCAGCGCTCGAGCCGGGTGGGGGAGGTGACGGTGTCGACCGGGGAGGGCACGGCGAGGCCGCTGAGGTTGCCGTCGAACCGGGTGAACGAGGCGCTGCGTCGGGCCTCGAGCACGGCGGCGCCGGCGGCGGTGGTGGCATCGTCGGTGGCGGCCAGCGCGCCACCGGAGGCGAGCAGGGCGCGCAGCCGGTGCTCCTGGTCGGTGGAGGGCACAGACATCGTGCGCAACCCAGCATCGAACGACGCCACGTGGTGTACCCAGGGCGAATCGGCGCGATGGAGGTCGGCACCCCACCACCTCGTGGCGGACCCCGAGAGCGACGTGGCGATGTCGAGCACCCAGCGCGATGGCACGCGCTCGACGCTGCGGCGAAGGTCGCCGCGGGGCACGCACAGCACCTGCCGCCGGGCGCTCGCCAACGAGCCGAGCAGGTGCCGGTGCTGGCGCTCGACGCGCTCGGCGCGCAGGCCGAGCTCGTCGCCGGTGGCGGCTCGCTCGCGATCCGGGAC
>JBQTKH010000089.1:0-33991 GCA_052386335.1 Microthrixaceae bacterium | reverse complement strand
TGGTGTCGGTCGAGCCCCGAACGGGGGCCATCCGCGCGATGGTCGGCGGGGCCGGGTTCCGCGACAACAAGTTCAACGTCACCACGCAGGGTCTGCGCTCTGGGGGATCGACCTTCAAGGTGTTCGTGCTCATGGCCTTGCTCGAGAACGGCTACGTGCCCAACGACAGCGTCAACGGCTCGGGTCCTTGCTCCTTCACCGGCATCCGGGGACTCCAACCCGACCCGTACAAGGTCGAGAACTTCGCCAACAGCGGCGGTGGCAGTGGGTCGATCCTGCAGCAGACCCTCCGATCGTCGAACTGCGCCTACGTGCGGCTGGGCCAGATCGTGGGCACCGACAAGGTGGCCGAGCAGGCTCGCAAGATGGGGATCACCACACCGCTCGTGCCCGTGGTGTCGATGCCGCTCGGCACGCAGGAGGTGTTCCCGCTCGACATGGCTGGCGCGATGGCGTCGATCGCGAACGACGGCGTGTTCAACCCGCCGTACTACATCGAGCGGGTGGAGGATCGCGACGGGCACCTGTTGATCGAGCGCACCGTCAACCCCCGTCGAGCATCGTCGCCAAGCAGCGCCCGTCTCGCCGCGGACGTGCTGGAGAAGAACGTGCAGAGCGGCACCGGCGGTCGGGCGCGCGTCCCGAACCAGCACGCGGCAGGCAAGACGGGCACGGCGCAGAACAGCGGTAACGGCTGGTTCGTCGGGTTCACGCCCTACCTCTCGACGGCCGTGTGGATCGGGTCGACGGCGGACAACTTCGAGGTGCGCATCCGAGGCACCGGGATCACCGGAGGCTCCTACCCGGCGGAGATCTGGGGGCGGTACATGCGTGCGTGGCACGAGGGGCTCAAGACCCGCGACTTCGAGGATCCGCCGACGACGCGCTCCGGTCGATACCTCCAGCTCGACCGCAAGATCGACAAGAGCGGCGGGTACGCCCGGACCCCCACCACCGGCGGCGCAGGCGGAACGACCACGACGACCGAAGGCGATGGCTCGAGCACGACGACGTCCACCACGTCGCCTGACACGCCGCCGGATTCGACGCCCACCACCGTGGACGGACCGCCGACCACCCCCCCGACGGCGCCGACCCCGCCGTGACTGGGGGCTGTCGCGCGCGAGGATGCAGGGCATGAGGACACGATGAGCCGCTGGGATGCCCTCCTGGCCGTCCAGGATCACGACACGCACGCCGACCAGCTCGAGCACAAGCGCAAGACCCTCCCGGAGCGCGCGGCGCTCGTCGAGACGATGGCCGAGCTGGCCGCCGTCGAGCAGCGTGTCGGTGAGGTCGAAGCGACCCGCCACGAGCTGCGTCGCTCGCAGCAGCGCCTCGAGGACGACATCACCTCCATCAACGACAAGGCCGCCCAGCACGACAAGACCCTTTACAGCGGGACGATCGGCAACCCCCGGGAGCTGCAGACCCTCCAGGACGAGATCGGCGCCCTGAAGCGGCGCGTCGTCCAGCTCGAGGACCAGGAGCTCGAGCTGATGGAGCAGATCGAGCCGCTCGACGTCGCGCTCGCGGAGCTCGCCGCCGAGCGCGCCCGGCTCGACGATCGGGCGGCCAGCCTCCGCGGGGCGATCGTCGAGGCTGAGGTGTCGATCGACGACGAGCTGGCGACGGTTCGCTCCGAGCGGGAGGCGCTGGTCACCGACGTCGAGCCGGCGCTGTTGGCCGAGTACCAGCAGCTCCGCCCGCAGGGGGGAGGCATCGCCATCGCTCGGCTCGTGGGCGGCACGTGCGGCGGCTGTCACCTCAGCCTGTCTGCGGTGGAGGTGGACCGCATCAAGAAGCTCCCGCCCGACGAGCCGGCCAACTGCGAGGAGTGCGGGCGCCTCCTGGCCAGGTAGCGGTCGGGTGCTGCTCTGGTTCGTGGCACCGTCGGTGCTGATCGTGTGGTCCGTGTTCCGCAGCCCCGCAGCGGATTACCGCCTGGTGGTCGCTGGTGCGCTGCTGCCTCTCGTCGAGCTCCCGGTGGGGGAGCCGAGGCTGTTCCACAGCCTCACCGGTGCGGGCGTGCTGCTCGCGGCGGTGATGCTCGGCGCCCGGGGTCAGCGGCTCGTGCAGCGCCGGCTGCTCGGCGTTCCCATCGGTGTGCTGATGCACCTCGTGCTCGACGGCGCGTGGGCAGACACGCGTGGGTTCTGGTGGCCGTTCCTGGGGACGTCGTGGTCGTCGTCGCAGCTGCCCGAGCTCGGCCGAGGCGGGTTCAACATCGCGCTGGAGCTCCTTGGTGCGGCCGCCTGCTGGTGGGGGTGGCGACGGTTCCGTCTCGGCGAGACCGATCGTCGACGCCTGTTCGTGCACACCGGTCGCGTGGGTCGGGACATCGTCCCGTGACCCCCCGCTTCTGTGCACCCGCACCGTCGCCATTCGGTGCTGACGGTGCAGAGATCGGAGGGTCGTGCTGATCGTCGTACGCCATGGGCGCACGGAGGCGAACGCGGCCGGGTTGCTGCTCGGTCGCCGTCTCGACCCCGGCCTCGACGAGCTGGGCCGTCGCCAGGCCGAGGCCCTCCGAACGGTCGTCGCCGGCGCGGCGCGCGTCATCTGCAGCCCGCTGCGACGGGCCCGGGAGACGGCTGATGCGCTGGGTCTGCCGGTCGTCATCGACGAGCGGTGGGTGGAGATCGACTACGGCTCGCTGGACGGGGTGCCGCTGGCCGAGGTTCCCCCTGCCACGTGGGCAGCCTGGCGGGCGGACATCGACTTCGTGCCTGGCGGCGGCGAGTCGCTCGCATCGGTGGGCAAGCGCGTGCGAGCGGCGGCGACCGACCTGCTCGAGGAGGCCCGCGCCCAGGACATCGTGGTCGTGACCCACGTGTCACCGATCAAGGCCGCCGTGGCCTGGGCGCTCGGCGCCGCCGACGACAGCGTCTGGCGCATGTACTGCGCCCCGGCGTCGGTCACCGAGATCGGCGTTGCCGGCCCCACCCCTTCGCTGCGCAGCTACAACGGCATCGCCCACCTCGAAGGCCTCTGAGCGCACGCTGTCCGCGCACGGCGAGTGGTCAAGGCCCGCAGGTTCGGAGGAGGTTGCCGAGCGCCTCGGCCTCGGCCGTGTCCACCGTGAGGTCCCAGCGATGCTTCACGCGCACGACGGTCGACGCCCACAGACAGTTCGCCTCAGCTCGGGAGGGGAACCACTCGGCGGCGTCTCGGTCGCTCTTGCGGAGGTTCGCGGCCGCCGAGACGGCGATGAGGTTGGGGCGGTCGTCGGCGAACGCATCACGTGCGGCGTCGGACCATCCGTGCGCACCGGAGTCCCACGCTTCTGACAGCGCGACGACATGATCGACGTGCAGCTCGCTCGGGTCGTCGGTGCTGTACCCATCCCACTCCGAGAGCCAGAAGCCATCGGGTCGGCGCTGCGCGGACAGGACCTCGCACCGCGTGTCGCAGCCGTCCCCGTCTTCGTCGTCCCAGTGGTCGAACAGGTCACGGTCGTACCCCGTTCGGGGCGCTTCGGGTGCGACGGTGAGCGCCGCGAGGACATCCAGCAGCTCGGAGCCCGCGCCCGACCGGTCGAGCTCGTCATGGGCGGCCTCCACCTCGACGTCGGCGACATCCCTGCCATCACCGGAGCGTCTCCCACCCTCAGGCGCTTCCGCGACGGAGACCGGCGCGTCGGCCGCCCGCGTCCCGGAGTCCCGTGTCGTCAGCGCGACGAACGCAAGGCCCGAGATGAGCGCGGCTGCGACACTGAGCGCCCGCCACCGCTTCCGCGTCGCTGGCGGACGGGTCAGCGTGAAGACCACGAGCACGATCGGCAGGAGCAGGACCACTGCCACCAGTCGCACCACGTCTAGTTCCCGCCCTGCACGAGAAGTCCTGCAGCTGGCAGCCTGTTCAGGGGAGGAGTGGCGGCACCGGCTCGTCGATGGTGAACGCGCGCTCGCCGAGGTCGACACCGAGATCGCTCATGCGGATGCGGCTCAGGAGCAGCACACTCCCGAGGGCCGCAGCGCTGATCGTGCCCCAATACCACAGTGGCTGGTCGTCAGTTGTGCGACGAAGGGTCTCAACCATCGTAAGCGGCTCGGTTCGCCAGGCCGCTCGCATCAGGCAGTGGTGGAACGCCGTGTGGCCGCTCTCAGTTCGGACGTCGTACTCTTGCTGGCACTTCGGTTGCTCCTCGACGGTTGCGACCCAGTGGATCATCGATGTCTCCGTCGCGAACGCGGCAGCGACGTTGGGGAGCATGAGAATCCCCGCGACGGCCGTCGCCCCCAGTCCGACCCGCCACGCCGCTCGGCTCATGGGTACGAGCGCAATGCCTGTGGCAATGAAGAGCGGGGGGACAAGGGGTAGAAGGAGCCGGGGCCCCCAGGCGTACCAGCCGAAGGGCATCCACCACAGCGCGAGCGAGGCGGTGCCGGCGACGAAACCCGAGACGATCACCAGGAGGCCGACCTGCCCCCGGTCAAACCGATCAGGCCTCTCCCGCACCAGCCGTCGTCCCAGGGTGATGACCAGGGTGCAGAGCGCAGCAAAGCCCGCCCACCAAAACCACATCAGGCCGCCGTTCGGAGAGAGCAGGAGCGAGAGGAAGCTCCTCGTCGCGGCACCTGAGGTGGGGCGACTGGCCTGGTTGAGGTACTGCACGTTGCTGAGCTCGCCAAACCGGAACACGTTGAACGCAAGGTTGGCCGCGACGCCGAGACCGGCACCCGCCCCGATGTGGCGCAGCTTGCGCTGCTGGGTGTGCGAACTCTCGTTGGCGAGCAGCAGGAAGCCAATGAGGTAGAAGACCACGACGACGACGAACGTCTCCTTGCTGATCACGGCGAGGAAAACCGTTGCCGTGAGCCACTGGGTGGGCGGCCCCTCGACCGTCAGCAGGCACGCGCAGACAAGCATGAGCATTGCGAGTGGCTCACCGAGAGTTGTGCCCGCGTAGGACACGAGCATGCCGCTCGCCATCGCGGCGAATGCGAGGAAGCCCAGCCGGGAGCCTCCGCGACGCCCTGCGAAGCGCACGATTAGGACAGTTGCCATCACGATCGCCGTCGCGTTGGCCCAAGCGAGTATGTGTCGGACCGTTTCGTCGGTGATACCGATCAGAATGAGGGCCATCGTTGGCAGGTACTGAAGGAGCGGATACGGGTTGACCGAGGTAGCCCGGTCCAGCGGTCGGTATCCGCAGGCACGGACGACACCCTCGCGGAGACACCGGATGGTGGTATGGGACCCGTCCAGGATGGCGGTCGTATCTTGGGTGAATTGGTCGTGGCGACCGAGGCGGGCGAGCAGCGAGAGGGCGGCGGCGGCAATCAACACGAGCCCTGCCGCGCGCACCGCGTCCGGTGCCCGCGGCCGGTCGACCCATCCCGCGATGTGCACCTGGTGACACTACGCACCCGGGAGGTGCTCTCCCGACTTCGGCGTCGGATCCTGGTCAGCAGGTGGGTGACGGTGAGCCGGCTTGTAGGCGGGGTTCTGTCTGCCCGGTTCCCTCTCGGTTGCCGGGTGGGTGGCCATCCATCTGTGCGGTCTACCTGGGGACATCGACCGGGCCGGTCGTCCCACGTTTGACCTTGCTCCGAGTGGGGGTTGCCTAGCCGCCGGAGTCACCCCCGACGCTGGTGCGCTCTTACCGCACCGTTTCACCCTTGCCTGTGCCCGAAGGCCATCGGCGGTCTGCTCTCTGTTGCCCTGTACCGACAGGTCACCCCGTCCTGGCTCTCACCAGCACCCTGCCCTGCGGAGCCCCGACCTTCCTCGACGTGGTCGAGCCACGCCGCGGCCACCAGGCCAGCTCACCGTCGCGCTCGAGCATAGGCCGGCGCTACGCCGTGACCCCCGGACGAGCGATCGGTATGTCCATCGCGACGGCGGGGTAGAGGTCGCTACCACCAACCAAAGGAGCAGTGCGGATGTCTGAGGATGCAGCGATCACCAAGGAGCTCATCGAGACCTTGGAGGATGGCAAGAACGGGTTCGCCACGGCGGCCGACAAGCTCGAGGGGGACGGCAACCCGTCGGCGGCCAGCACGTTCCGGCAGCTCAGCGAGCAACGGGCGCGGTTCTCCGACGAGCTCCGAGAGCTGGCCAAGGATTACGGCGACGAGATCAGCCAGTCCGGCACGGTGGCCGCCGCCCTGCACCGCGGCTGGATGACCCTCAAGGACGCACTGACCGGATCCGACGAGCACGCGGTGCTCGACGTGGCCGAGCAGGGCGAGGACCATGCAGTGAAGGAGTTCGACAAGGCGCTGGCGGCGGACATCTCGCCGACCTTGCGTGCCGTCGTCGAGCGGCAGCGGGCTGAGGTGAAGGTGGCACACGACGCGGTGCGCTCCATGCGCGACGCTGCCGCCTGAGGCTTCAGAACCGGAGTGAGCTGAGCTCGGGGAACCACTCCGCGGCACGGCTGATCGCGTTGCGCCAGCGGTCGCGGTCGAACGAGCCGACGGGGTCGACGGTGGTGCGCGGCCGCCAGGTCGCGGCCACGTCGTCCCAGCTTCCCCACGTGCCCACCGCGAGCCCGGCGAGGAACGCGGCACCCAACGTCGTGGCCTCGGTGACCGGTGAAACCTCGACCGGGCGCTGCGTGGCATCGGCGAGCGCCTGGACGAACGTGGGGTTCTCGCTCATGCCGCCATCCACGCGCAGGGTGGGGATCGTGAGACCGGCGTCGACCTCGGCGGCCTCCACGAGGTCCATGCCGCGCTGCGCGATCCCCTCCAGCACCGCGCGCACGATCTGCGGGCGCTCGCTGCCGCGGGTGAGGCCGAGCAGCGTTCCGCGCGCGCCGTAGTCCCAGCGGGGCGTTCCGAGCCCGAGCAGTGCGGGCACGTAGACGACGCCGTCGGCGGTCTCGCACTTGCTGGCCACATCGTGGCTCTGCGCGGCGCTGTCGATGATGCCGAGGTCGTCGCGCAGCCACTCCACGTTGGTGCCGGCGGAGAGCATGATCGCCTCGAGGCCCCACGCGGTGACCCCGTCGCGTCGCCAGGCGACGATCGGAAAGCAGCCGCCGTCGCCCTGTCGCTCGAACGCTGGACGGTTCGGACCGAGGTGGAGGTCGAGCATGCCGCCCGTGCCGAAGGTGATCTTGGCCATGCCCGGTCGCACGCAGCCCTGGCCGACCAGGCTCGCCTGCTGGTCACCGGCGAGCGCCGCGATCGGGGGCGAGCCCTCGAGCGCCGTGGCGGCACCGAGCACCCCGCTGCTGTCGACGACCTGCGGGAGCGCAGTGCCCGGGATGCGCAGCGCGGCGAGGACCTTGTCGTTCCAGCCACTGGCGTCGCCGGAGAGCAGGCCAGTCACTGCCGCGTTCGATGCGTCGGTTGCGTGCACAGCGCCCTCGGAGAGGTGCCACGCGATCCACGTGTCGACCGTGCCGATGCACAGGTCGCGCGTGCGCTCGGGGTCGGCGAGGTCGAGGAGGTACCGCACCTTGGTGGCTGACGCGTTCGGCGCCACGTGGATGCCGTCGGCCTGGAGCACGAGGCAGTCGCCGACCGTGCGGAGGTCTTGCCAGCCGATCCCCGGGCCGACCGGTTCGCCTGTGGCGCGGTCCCACACGATCGTGGACGCGCGTTGGTTGGCGATGCCCACCGCCGCCACGGGCCCCGCGGTTGCCAGCACGGTGCGGGCGAGCTCCAGTGCGGTGCTGGCCATGTGCGCGGCGTCGAACTCGACCAGGCCTGGCTCGGGGGAGGAGGGGAGCAGCGGGCGGTGCTGCTCGGCGGCGATGGTGGCGTCGGGTCGGATGACGGCGGCCCGCAGTCCGCTCGTGCCGACGTCGATCACGAGGATGCTCATGGACGCTTCCTACCAGCCCGTCAGTAGCCGGCCGGTCCGAAGGGGGATGGCAGGCCGAGCTTGCCCGGGTTGAGGATGCCGCGGGGGTCGAGCGCGGTCTTCACCGCGACGAGCACGTCGAACGCCTCGCCGAGCGCCTCGGCGACGAAGCGACTCCGGTTGAGCCCGACGCCGTGGTGGTGCGAGAGGGCGCCGCCTGCTGCGAGCACGGCCCGGGTGCCCGCGTCCCACACGGCGCGGTAGTAGCGGTCTCGATCGTCGGGCTCCACCTTCGCCGCGAAGGTGAAGTAGAGGCATCCCCCGTCGGTGTAGCTGTGCGACTGGTGCGCGGACGCCGACACGGTGCCCTCGACGCCGTTCAGTGCGGCGATCGTGGCGGCGTAGATGCCCGGCAGGTCACGCCAGCGGCCCACGACCTCCATCGTGTCGACGACGTACCCGCGGGTGATGAGCGCCTCGAGGGCCGCGACGTCGTTGCGACGCTCCAGCCAGTGCGCGACGTGCGCGTCGTCCGACGGCGTTCCCTCGGCGCAGCACGACGCCACGAGATCCATCGTGGGGTCGACCACGCCTGCCCCTCCCTCGTCGAGCACGAGCAGGAGCGCCTTGTCGCCCGTGTGGTAGGTGCGGTCTGCCTCGGCGGGGTCGTAGAGCCGCAGCACCGCGGGGGTGGCGCCGCGCTGCATCACGTGCCGCATCGCGTCGATGCCGGCGGTGAAGGACGGGAACTCGTAGGCGGCGCGCCGTTCGTGGGCGGGCGCCGGGTGGAGGCGCAACCGGGCGCCCGTGATGATCCCGAGCGTTCCCTCGGAACCGACGAAGAGCTGGTTCAGGTCGGGGCCCACGGCGGCTCTCGGCGCACCCCCGGTGGTGATCTGGCGACCGTCCGCCAGGGCGACGTCGAGCCCCAGCACCATGTCCTCGATCTTCCCGTAGCGGGTGGAGAGCTGGCCCGCCGAGCGACACGCGAGCCATCCGCCGACCGTCGACAGCGCGACGGACTGCGGCCAGTGCCCGAGGGTGAGGCCGTGCTCGGTGCGGAGCTGGTGCTCGAGGTGGTCGCCGAAGGTGCCCGGTGCCACGTCCAGCACGAGGGAGGTCTCGTCCACGTCGACGATGCCCCGGAAGGAGCACAGGTCGAGCACCACCCCGCCGTGCAGCGGCACCGACGCGCCGCACACGCCGCTGCGCCCGGCCGCGGCGGTGACCGGGATCCGGGCCTCGTCGCACACCGCGAGCACCCGAGCCACCTCGTCGCCGCTCGTGGGGGACACCACGGCTGCCGCTCGGGCGGCGACCTCCCCGTCGAGCGCCCAGATCATCGCCTGGGGCCACCAGTCGCGGCTGGCCTCGCCGACGGTGTCGCCGTCGGTGACGGTGGGGCAGATGCTCGACAGCTCGGCGAGCACGCGCGGAGGCACGTCGACGAAGCGGGCGGCGAGGTGGGCAGCGGCTGCCGCACCGGCGTCACGCAGGGCGATGGGGGGCGTTGGGGCCGCCGGCCCAGGGAGGGGCAGCGCGTGGGGTGTGGTCATCGCGATGCTCCTACGGGACGAGATCGGTCTGCGGGAGGTTGGGGGCAGTCCGCTCGACCTCGACGAGCCTGAGGTATGCGGCGACCTGCAGCTCGACCTCGGCGTCGGACCAGCCGAGCTCGGGGGCCATGAGCTCGGCCACAGACCGGGCGGCAGCGGCGCTGGCGTCTCGGGCCTGGAGTCGGGCTCGGGTGCGTCGGGCGAGCACGTCGTCAACGGTGAGGGCCATCTCGTTCCGCACGGCGTGGAGCACCTCTGCCCGCAGGTAGGGGAGTCCGTCGACCACCGGCGAGCCGAGCGATGGGTCGGCCTCGATCATCGCGTCGACGACCGGTGCCTCGCTGCCGTGCCGGCTCGCCAGGTGGGCGCTCGTGCCACGCGGGGGCGCCCCGCCCCCGCGGAGCACCATGCGGCGCGTGCGGCAGCGGCGGGTGGACCGCGGCGTGTCACCCAAGTGGGCGAGCAGCGCTTCGACCGTGTCCTCCGCCATCTCGCGGTAGGTCGTCAGCTTGCCGCCCATGATCGACACCACGCCGCTGTCGGCGACGAGCACCTTGTGCCGGCGCGACAGGTCCGCAGTGCGACCGCTGGTGGCCGCCTTCACCAGGGGACGCAGCCCTGCCCACGTGCCGACCACGTCGTCGGTGCTCAAGGGCTCGCGCACGGAGAGGTTGATGGCGCGGAGGTGGTAAGCGATGTCGTCGGTCGTGCACTGCGGGTCGTCGATCGACCCGTCGTAGTCCGTGTCGGTCGTGCCGATGTACGTGAGCTGGAACGTGCCGTCGCCGTTGGACAGCCACGGCACGACGAAGACCGAGCGCTTGTCCTTGGGGACCGGCACGACCACGGCGATGTCGTTGCGCACCTTCGCCCACGGCACCGTGATGTGGATACCCTTGGCGGGGCGGATCGAGTCGGGGTCGGTGCCCTCGTCGAGCGTGCGGATCTCGTCGGACCACACGCCGGTGGCGTTCACCACCGATCGGGCGCGCACCTCGATGCGCTGGCCGTCGGCCTCGACGACCGCACCCGTGACGTGACCGTCGTCGTCGTGCCGGAGCTCGACGACCCTCGCGTGGTTGGCCACCACCGCGCCGTGGTCGAGCGCGGCAGTGCGAGCGAGCGTGAGGGTGAGGCGAGCGTCGTCGGCAGCGGCGTCGTAGTAGAGGTACGCGCCGGCGAGGCGCTCCTCGGGCAGCGTTGGCATGTGCTGCACCGCCGCCCGCTTCTTGAGGCGCCGGTGCAGCTTGCCGATGCGGGCGCCCCCAGTGAGGTCGTACATCCACATCGCGCTGCCGAGCGCCCGGGCCACCTTCGGGTTGATGAGCCCGTCCTTCGAGAAGATCGGGATCAGGAACGGGAGGAGCTGCACCAGGTGCGGGGCGTTGTGGCGCAGGCGCTGGCGCTCCCGAAGCGCCTCGTACACCAGGCGAACGTCGCCGTTCTGCAGGTAGCGCAGGCCCCCGTGCACGAGCTTGGAGCTCTTCGAGGATGTGCCGCTCGCGAAGTCGTCGCGCTCGACCAGCGCGGTGCGCAGAACCCGGCTGGCTGCGTCGAGCGCGACGCCCGCGCCGGTGATCCCGCCACCGATCACGAGCACATCGAAGGTGGTGTCGCCGAGCGCACGCAGGGATCGGTCGCGGTCGAAGCTGCCGAGCATCAGGTGCTGGACGGTAGTGGTGAGCCGGGAGCGCGCTCAGATCGGCCGTCACCGCTAGTCAACAATCATTGTTGACTAGCAGGTGCTGCGTGCTACCGTGCCCGCTGTGAAGTCGGTCGACGTGCTCACCGAGCAGTTCCGCGAGCGTGGCCTCAAGGTCACGCCGCAACGTCAGTCGATCTTCCGCGCCCTGTCCACCACGACGGTGCACCCCACCGCGGACGCCATCTACGCCATGGTCTCCGAGGAGATGCCCACCATCTCCTTGCGCACCGTGTACCAGACGCTCAACGACCTCGCCGCCATGGGCGAGCTCAGCGTGCTCGACCTCGGAACCGGACCCACTCGGTTCGACCCGAACCTCGATCCGCACCACCACCTCGTCTGCGAGGCGTGCGGTCGCATCGACGACCTGAACGCCAGCTTCCCGGGTGTCGCGATCCCGCGCACGCCCGAGGCCGCGGGCTTCGAGGTCACCGCCACCCAGATCGTCTTCCGCGGCCGCTGCGCAGCCTGCGCGTCGGCGCCCGCCTGATCCCAACAACCCACACAGGAGAGCACATGCCTGACATCAAGGGCTCCAAGACCGAAGCCAACCTCAAGGAGGCCTTCGCCGGCGAGAGCCAGGCCAACCGCCGCTACCTCTACTTCGCGCAGAAGGCCGACGTCGAGGGCTACCCGGATGTGGCCGCGCTGTTCCGTTCGGTTGCCGAAGGTGAGACGGGCCACGCGTTCGGCCACTTCGACTTCCTCGCGAAGGCGGGCGACCCGGTCACGGGCGAGCCGGTCGGCTCCACCGAGGACAACCTCCGCTCCGCCATCGCCGGCGAGACCTACGAGTACACGGAGATGTACCCGGGCTTCGCCAAGACCGCCCGCGACGAGGGCTTCGAGGACGTCGCCGAGTGGCTCGAGACGCTCGCTCGCGCCGAGAAGAGCCATGCCGGACGGTTCACGCAGGGCCTCGAGAACGTCTCCTGACCTGGTGAAGCTCACGCTCGAGGACATCGCCGATCAGCGCGCCTACGAGCGGGAGCGCGAGGAGTTCCGGGCCCACGTCATCGCGCTGAAGAAGCGGCGTCGGGTGCACGTGGGCCCGATCCTCACCCTGGTGTTCGAGAACCGGGACACGATCCGGTTCCAGATCCAGGAGATGGCTCGTGTGGAGAAGCTGATCACCGACGAGGCGATCCAAGGCGAGCTCGACACCTACAACCCGCTCGTCCCCGAGGCCGGTCAGCTGTGCGCAACGCTGTTCCTCGAGCTCACCGAGGAAGCCCAGCTGCGCGAGTGGCTTCCCAAGCTCGTCGGCATCGAGGCCGCGGTGGCCCTTCGGGTCGGCGCGGGCGACGACACCGCGATCGTGCGAGCGGTCCCTGAGGCCGACCACGCTGGGCAGCTCACGCGGGCCGACGTCACCGCATCCGTGCACTACGTGCACTGGCAGCTCGACCCCTCCGACATCGCCCGGGTCCCCGCCGGTACCGTGGCGCTCGTGATCGATCACCCCGAGTACCGACACGAGGCCGAGCTCGACGCCGCCACGGTCGAGGAGCTGCTCGGCGACCTCCGCGGGTGACGAGTGCCCGAGTCGTCCCGATGTGTTCTGTTGCACCTCGTTTGCCCCGTTGCCCTTTGACGCTGTGTCGGGCACACTCGGCCTAGGTCGGGGGCGATCCCGTCTGGAGCAGGCTCCGGGGCGGGGCACCGACCGAGGAGGTCGTGGTGGAGCGGGTGCGAAGTCGAGAGGCGTTGCTCGAGGATCTCGTGAGCGTCGGGGAGCTCCCGGGCGCGCTCCGAGGTCGTCTCCTGCGCACACGCGAGGTGGCGCTGCTGTTCCAGGTCTCCGAGCGCGCGGTCACGGAGTGGGCACGACGGGGCCGCGTTCCGTCGGTGCGAACACCTGGTGGCCACCGTCGGTACCCGGCCGACGAGGTGTGGGCCCTGCTGCGCCGCAGCGAGTCCGGCGACAACACCGGCTGAACCCCCGGGTTTGCATCGGCGGCGCTGTCGCGCGGAGACTGCGACCGAACCCGCCCCCGTCACGAAAAGCCCCCCGAACATGGACCTCGCATGGCGCCGACACTCGGCCTGCCGCGGACTGGACCCCGAGATCTTCTACCCGGCGACCGATGAGGACGCCGACGCCGCGAAGGCGGTGTGCAATGAGTGCTCGGTGCGCGAGACATGTCTCGAGTTCGCGCTCCAGGGCCGTGAGAAGGAGGGTGTGTGGGGTGGCGCCACCGAGAAGGAGCGCCGCCGCATCCACCGTCAGCGTCGCCGGGCCTCCTGACCGCGCTGTGGCGGACCGGTAGCGTCGTCGCCCATGGCCAACCTGACCTTCGCCCAGCACGGCGGTTGGCCCGTCATCCTCGGCTCCCTGCTCGATGGCACCTCGCTCACGCGCGAGCAGGCCCGCACGACGATGGCGGAGATCCTCGAGGGGGCGGCCTCCCCAGCCCAGATCGCGGCCTACGTCGTCGCGCTCCGGATGAAGGGCGAGACGATCGAGGAGCTGGTCGGCATGGTCGACGCGATGCTGGCCGCGTCCACACGGGTGGAGATCGACACCGATGGTCCCGTCGTCGACCTCGTCGGCACCGGCGGGGACCGTGCCCACACGATCAACGTGTCGACGATCTCGGCCCTCGTGGTCGCCGGCGCTGGTGGCACGGTGTGCAAGCACGGCGGTCAGGCGGCGTCGTCGGCCTGCGGTTCCGCCGACCTCCTGGAGGCACTCGGGGTGGCGATCACCCTGGGCCCTGTCGGTGTGGCTCGCTGTGTGGCGGAGGCCGGCATGGGCTTCTGCTTCGCCCCCCGCTACCACCCGGCGATGCGCCACGCGGGCCCGTCGCGCCGCGATCTCGGCATCCCAACCGCCTTCAACATCCTCGGGCCGCTCTCCAACCCCGGTCGCGTCCGCCGCTACCTGATCGGCGTCGCCGACGAGCGGATGGCCGAGCGGATGGCAGGCGTCCTGCAGGCCAACGGCGCCACTCGTGCCCTGATCGTCCACGGCGGTGACGGCCTCGACGAGCTGACCACCACCGGGCCATCCACGGTGGTCGAGCTGCGCGATGGCGAGCTGCACCGGTGGGCGGTCGACCCGGCCGCGCTCGGGCTGGCGCACGCTGATCGGGAGGACCTCGTCGGCGGCGACGCCCAGGTCAACGCCGAGCTCGCCCGACGGGTCCTGGCAGGGGAGCACGGCCCCCATCGCGACATCATCAGCTTGAACGCCGGGGCGGGCCTCATGGCCGCCGGCCTGGTGGAGGATCTGCCGGCGGGAATCGTCGCGGCGTGCGCGGCCATCGACACCGGCGCCGCGGTGGGCGCCCTGAACAAGCTCGTCGAGGTCTCCCAGCGAGAGGCTGAGGCCGAGGCGTCCTGACGCCCTCACCGCTCGGCGGGGGTGGACAGCGCAGATAATGATCGTTATCTTGGTCGGTCATGACCGATGTGCTCCCCGCCGTCCCCGTCGCGCCACCCGGCGACGCGGCTGACGATCCCATTCGGGAGAAGCTCATCGCGGCGGCGGCCGAGGTGTTCGCGGAGAAGGGCTACGACGGCGCCGGCGTCGCCGAGATCGCGCGACGGGCCGGCTACACCACCGGGGCCATCTACGGTCGGTTCACGGGCAAGGCCGAGCTGCTGCTCGCCGCCATCGAGGCCCACTCCGACTCCGAGCTCGACACGCTGTTCAACGAGCATCGCTTCGAGGGCAAGGTCACCGACATCCTCACCACGGTGGGGTCCCACCTCGTCACCGACGACCGCATGGCCAACAACGCCCTGCTGCTCGAGGCCTTCGTCGCCGCCCGCCGGGATCCTGAGGTGCGCCGGCTCCTGCCGGGCCTCCTCGACCTCCGGGGCGATCGGCTCGCTGAGCTCGTCGCCACCGCGCAGGCCACGGGCGCGATCGATCCTGCGCTCGACGCGGAGGCGGTCACCCGCTTCTGCCACGCCGTCGGCTTCGGCTTCTTGCTCTTCCGAGCCGTCGACCTCGAGCTTCCCAAGGCCGGTCCGTGGGAAGACCTCATCGCTCGCCTCGTCGACGCGCTCGACGTGAACGCTGTCCACCACGCCAGACCACAAACCACCCCAGGGGGATCCCCGACATGACCACCAATGAAGAGCTGCTCGGCCGTGCCGATGTGAACGACCTCGAGGCGATCCTGTGCATCAGCAGCAAGGACGTCGACGAGGTGGTGCACGCGGTGAAGGACAACGCCGATGCGCTGTTCACCTGGAACTACGAGAAGGGCGAGCGCCCCGCGCTCAACAAGCTCTACGAGAAGGCCAAGAACGCGCAGTGGAACGGCGAGACCGATCTCCCCTGGGACACCCCCGTCGACATCGAGCAGGTCGTGGCCAACGTCCCGACCGACCCCGACACCGACCCGGTGTTCGTGGCCGCTCGGCAGCCGGGACAGCCGCTGCACAACTGGGGTGACAAGGAGTGGCTGAACCTCAAGATCGAGAGCCAGAACTGGACGATGAGCCAGTTCATGCACGGTGAGCAGGGTGCGCTCGTGTGTACTGCCAAGATCGTCGAGACGGTGCCGTGGATCGACGCCAAGTACTACGCCGCCACCCAGGTGATGGACGAGGCCCGCCACGTCGAGGTGTTCGCCAAGTACCTCGACACGAAGATGAACGGCCACTACCCGCTCAACGCTCACCTCGGCATGCTGCTCGACGACATCATCGCCGACAGCCGCTGGGACATGACCTACCTCGGCATGCAGATCATGGTGGAGGGCTTGGCGCTGGCCGCCTTCGGCTTCATGCACCAGCTCACCGAGGAGCCCCTCCTCAAGAAGCTGCTCCGCTACGTGATGAGCGACGAGGCCCGCCACGTCGCTTTCGGCGTGCTGTCGCTGAAGGAGTACTACGCGGAGCTCAGCGACGCCGAGATGCTCGAGCGCCAGGAGTTCGCGTTCGAGGCCGCCGTGCGCATGCGTGACCGCTTCCTCCAGCAGGAGGTGTGGGAGCGCATGGGCGTCGACCTGCGCACGATGATCAGGCTGCAGCTCGAGAACCAGGGCGACAAGAACGAGGACCCCTTCCAGCAGCTGCTCTTCAGCAAGATCGTCCCGAACTGCAAGAAGCTCGGCCTGCTCGACCGCAACAACGGATGGCTTCGAGCGAAGTTCGGCGAGATGGGCGTGATCCAGTTCGAGGACTGGGTGGACACGGGTGAGGAGTACGAGACGATGAGCCTCGACGCACTCGCCGCCGAGTCCGCCTAGGATCCTCCGCACGTACCCCGGTGTCAGAACCGCGGGGCGCAGGGCCCGGTGCTTCGGGGGGAGCACCGGGCCCCGCCGCGTCTGTGCACCAAGGGGGCGACGCCCCCGTTGCATAACCCCCAGGTTGAGGCGGCGGCCGGGCCGCCGCTTCGGGGCCTGCGGCGCGCGTCGCTAGGCTCGCGCCGTGACATACCCCCGTTATCGGTGTACGTCTTGTGGGAACCTCACTCGGTTTGACGTGACGACGTCGTCGCGGACTCGGGCGTTTCATCACTACACGGTGGGCGGTGAGCTCTCCGTGGAGGAGGTGGAGGTGCTCGAGGACCGGGTGGAGCAGGTGGCCTGCCGCTGGTGCGGTCCGGGTGGCCGTGTCGAGCACGTCGACGGGGAGACTGTCTCACCTGCTTCGTAGTGTCCTGCGCATGGGAGACACCTCGCTGTTCATCAGCTGTGACGAGTGCGTGATGGAGGGAACCTCGGCCTGCGCCGACTGCGTCGTGACGTTCCTGTGCGAGCGCGAGCCCGGCGACGCGCTCGTGATCGACGTCGCGGAGGTCCGTGCGCTGCGCCTCCTCGAGGCGGGCGGCCTCGCTCCGGCGCTGCGTCACCGCCGACGCACGGGCTGAGGGTTCCCGGGCGAGGCGGGACGCGCTGCTACCGTCACCCGCGGGAGGTGGCAGAACCGGGGAGCCGTCCCCGCGCCGAACGTGTGCAGAAGCTCCATCTCGTTGGCTTCACGACAGATCACGAGGGCCTGATCCTCAGCGCCCGTCGTGGCGCGCGCTCCGGCAGCTACGTCCTCACCGTCGATGATGCGCTCGACGAGGCGCTCGACGACCTCCGCGCCCAGCGGGCAGATGACGCCGACGATGCTGAGGTCGCGGCTCGGGCCCCGCGGGTGGAGAGCAACCTCCCCGTGCGAGAGATCCAGGCTCGTCTGCGCCAAGGCCGCAGCATCGCCGACGTGGCCAAGGCCGCCGGCGTGGAGCCCGATTGGGTGGAGCGCTTCGCCCCGCCGATCCTCGCCGAACGAGCTCGGGTCATCCGAAAGGTACGAGCCGCGCCACTGCGTCGCGCCCGACTCGGTCCATCGGCGCTGCCCGTCGGCGACGCCGTCCGCCATCACCTCGGGGATCGTGGCGTCTCGATGACCGCCGACGAGTTCGACGAGGCGTGGACCGCTCGGCAGCTCATCGACGGGCGTTGGGCCGTGCGCTTCAGCTTCCACTACCGCGGCCGGAACCTGGTGCTGCAGTTCGATCTCTAGGAGGCGTCGGGCGGCGTCGCCGCAGCCGACCGCCTCAGCGGCCAGCTCGGGTACGTCTCGCCGCCCGCGTCGTCGGCCAAGTCCGGCGCCCGCACGCCGCGCCCGGCGACCCCGAAGGGGCGCCCTGCGGTGCAGCGGGCCGTCGTCACCACCGGGTTCCGACCCGACCGGGGGACCGGCAAGGCCGTGTCGAGGTCGGCCAAGGAGCGGGAGAAGGCCACCGTCGCGATGCGCAAGGCCGCGGCACAGCGAGCTGTCGAGGCAGAGCGCGCGGCGGCGCGACGTGCCCGCGAGCGGGCCGCAGCGGCTCGGCGCAAGGAACGCGAGGACAACGCCCGTGCGCGGCAAGCCGAGCGCGAGCGACGTCAGCGCGAGGCCGCCAAGGCGGCCAAGGTCAAGGAGGCTGCCGCGACGCGGGCGGCTGCCGCGACCGCGAAGGCGGCCGAGGTCGCCGTGAAGAAGGCGGCCGTGACGAAGGCGGCCGTGACGAAGGCGGCGGTCAAGAAGGCGGCCGTGACGAAGGCGGCCGTGACGAAGGCGGCGGTCAAGAAGGCGGCCGTGAAGAAGGCGGCCGTGAAGAAGGCGCCGGCCGCGCGGAAGCCGACGGCGGTCAAGAAGACCACCGTCAAGCAGGCAGCGGTCAAGCAGGCGTCGGCGGCCAAGAGGTCGACGGTCACAAAGGCGCCGGCGGTGCCCGCCCCGCTGCCGCGCCGCCCGGCCGCTTCCCCGGTCACCCCGCCCGCCGCCGCGCCGAGCTCTCGCCCCGTGGCGCGGCCGACCCCGCTCCCGGTGCGCATCGACCCTGCACGGCCCTTCGCCAGCGACCCCGCCGCCGCGGCACCTCGTCCGCGGTTCCGGCCGGGCTCCGTCGAGGACACGAGCGAGGAACGCGTGATCCAGGATCGCCTGGCGGCCCGTCGCGCCCTTGCCGAACGGGCGGCGCTGCCGGCGGCGCCCGTGGTGACGACGTCATCACGCAACGGCGCGGGGGAGGGTCTGGCCGGCCGACCGCAGCCGGACCGGCCTCGTCGCACCCGTCCGCTGCGCGCCACGTGATTCGGGCCGTGCCCGTGGCCGGCCCCGTCTCGAGCACACCATCGGTCGACGATCTGCGAGCGGCGGGCTTGGCCGCAGGTCTCGACGCGGTGGCGATCGCGTCGGCGGAGCCGTTCGTCGAGGTGCGCACCAGGCTCGTCGAGCGCAAGGCCCGAGGCCTGCACGGCGGGATGGCGTTCACGTACCGGAACCCAGATCGCTCCAGCGACCCGGGCCGCTCGCTGTCGGGGGCGCGCTCGCTCGTCGTGGGCGCTCGCAGCTACCTCGTCGAGGATCCACCGGCCTCGACGAGCGCTCCGGTCGGAGCCGTCGCCCGCTATGCCTGGGACGACCACTACGCGCTGCTGGCCAGGGGTCTCGGGGCCGTGGCCGACCTGCTGACCGCCGCGGGATGGCACGCACGCGTCCTCGTCGACGACAACGCCCTCGTCGACCGAGCGGCTGCCCATCGGGCTGGGATCGGATGGTGGGGCAAGAACGCGAACCTGCTGCTCCCCGGGCTCGGCAGCTGGTACGTGCTCGGCTCGGTCGTCACCGACGCGCCGCTGCCGGCTGCGGAGGCGAGTGTCGAGGACCGATGCGGGTCCTGCACGAGGTGCATCGACGGGTGTCCAACCGGCGCGATCGTGGAGCCTGGTGTGGTCGACGCCCGGCGCTGCCTGTCCTGGCTGCTGCAGGCCGACGGCGTGTTCCCGATCGAGCTCCGAGTGGCGTTGGCGGGCCGCATCTACGGCTGCGACGAGTGCCAGGAGGTGTGCCCGCCCAACCGGCGCGCTCCCATCGCAGCGACCACGGGGTCGGAGCAGGCGTGGGTGCCCCTGCTCGCGCTACTCGACGACGACGATGCCGTCGTCCTGGGTTGGGCCGAGCGCTGGTACATCCCGCGGCGGGAGGTCCGCTACGTGCGCCGCAACGCGCTGGTCGTGCTCGGCAACGTGGCCGACGTCGCCGAGCGCGCCGTGGTCGAGGTGCTCAGCCGCTACCTCACCCACGACGATGCGCTGCTGCGGGCCCACGCCGTCTGGGCGGCTCGCCGTCTCGGACGCGAGGATCTGGTGCGGCCACTGTCGGCCGACGCCGACCCGATGGTGGCCGCCGAGCTGCGTGCTGCTGTCCCTCCTCGCTGACTGGCGCCCGCCTCGATGACCCATCTCTTCGTCACCAACGACTTCCCACCCAAGATCGGTGGCATCCAGACGATGCTGTGGGAGCTGTGGCGTCGCCTCGACCCCACCTCCTTCGTGGTCCTGACCACGCCTCACCCCGATGCGGCGGCGTGGGACGCGGCGCAGCCGTTTCGCGTCGTGCGCACGAGCGAGCGCGTGCTCCTGCCCACCCCGCGCCTGGTTCGTCGGATCAACGAGCTGGCCGCGGAGATCGAGGCTGAGCTCGTGGTGCTGGACCCCACCTTGCCTGTGGGCCTCGTCGGGCCTCGGTTGCACCTGCCGTATGGCGTGGTGCTGCACGGCGCGGAGGTCACCGTCCCCGGACGCCTCCCCGGCACCTCGCAGGTGCTGGGACGAGTGCTGCGGCGGGCGTCTCTGGTGATCGCAGCTGGTGGCTACCCGCTCGCCGAAGGCGAGCGAGCGGCGGGACGCAGCCTCCCGAGCGTGCTGGTCCCGCCGGGGGTGGACACGGAGCGCTTCGTCCCGCTTGCCCCCGCCGAGCGAGCAGCGGCGCGTGCTCGGCTCGGACTCCCCACCGCGGGTCGGCTCGTCGTGTCCGTCAGCCGTCTCGTGCCCCGCAAGGGCATGGACGTGCTGATCGACGCGGCCGCGCTGCTGGCTCCGACCCGGCCCGACCTCACGATCGCCATCGGTGGCGCCGGCCGCGATCGCAGCCGATTGGAGCGTCGGGTGGCCCGCAGCGGCGCGCCCGTGCGCCTGCTCGGACGTGTCGGTCACGACGACCTGCCGGCGCTGTACGGATGCGGTGATGTGTTCGCCATGCTGTGCCGCAACCGGTGGGGTGGTCTCGAGCAGGAGGGGTTCGGCATCGTGTTCGTCGAGGCGGCGTCCGCGGGGGTGCCCCAGGTCGCCGGCGACAGCGGGGGTGCCGCAGAGGCGGTGGTGGACGGGGAGACAGGCCTCGTCGTGCACCGCCCCGGCGACCCAGCGGCGGTGGCGGGCGCCCTCGAACAGCTGCTCGACGATCCGGACCGGTGCGCGCAGATGGGTGCAGCCGGCCGGGCGCGTGCCGTGGCCCACTACTCCTACGACTCGCTTGCCGTTCGTCTCGACACTGCCCTGACGACCTGGGCGGCTGGCCCGCGTGGGTGAGCTGGCCGAACCCGGCGCGCGCATCCAGCGGGCCGCCGTGTGGGGCACCGCCCTGCTCGTGACGACGAGCGCTGGGGCCGCCGCGCTCCCGGACAGCATCGGCGTGGTGCACGCGGGCGTGTCGGGTGCGCTGTTCGCCGTGGGCACCGGGGCCCTCCTCTGGGCCTACGTGGTGGGTCTCGGCCGAAGTCGCACACAGGCGGTGAGCCTCTCCGGGCTGTTCTTCCTCACCGGAGCGGCGGCGCCTGCGCCTGTGCGGCGCCTGCTGCGGCTGCTCCTCGGGGTCGAGGTGGTTGCCGTTGTGGCCACGGCGTCGGTCAGGCCGTACACGGTTGTCGCATTCGGGATCCTGGCCCCGATGTACGCGCTCGGCCTGATGGGCGCGTGGGGCGCGCGCCACAGCGTGTTCCCCGATCGAGCCCAGGACGATGGGGGAGCGGCTGGCTGAGGTCGCGGGGACACCCCGATCTACGCCAGAATGCTCATCCTTGCGGGACCGAGCCGAAGGAGGTGCCGAGCGATGGCGGATCAGGCGACCGAGACGATCGAGATCGCCGCGCCCGCCGAGCGCATCCTCGAGGTGCTGGGTGACTTCGCTGCGTATCCCGCATGGGCCCGCGATCTCAAGGGCGTGAGCGTCGAGTCGGTCGACCCGCTCGGGCGCGGTGAAGAGGTGACGTTCCGTGCTGCCGCCATGGGCCGCAGCACGAGCTACACGCTGCGCTACTCCTACGGCGACGCTCCGCACACCATCAGCTGGGAGCTCGTGCGCGGCGACATCATGCGCCGTCTCGACGGCTCCTACGTCCTCGAGCCATCGGGCGATCGCACGCGGGTCACCTACCACCTGGCGGTGGACCTCGTCGTGCCACTGCCCGGCTTCGTGAAGCGCCGGGCCGAGTCGAAGATCGTGCACACCGCGCTCCGCGAGCTCCGCGCCCGCGTCGAGCAGTGAGCGCGCGCGGATGACACGCGTCCTTCTCTTCACTGGCAAGGGCGGCGTGGGCAAGACCACCACCGCCGCGGCCACGGCGCTGCGCTGCGCCGACGCCGGCCTCAAGACGATCATCCTGTCGACGGATCCGGCGCACTCGCTCGCCGACTCCTTCGAGGTCGACCTCGGGCCGCTCACGAGTCCGATCACCGACGCGCTCTGGGGGCAGCAGCTCGACCCGCAGGAGCGGATGGAGGAGTCGTGGCACGACATCCAAGGATGGCTGCGCGACGCGTTCGCGTGGGCTGGCGTGGACGGGCTGGAGGCTGAGGAGCTGTCGGTGGTGCCGGGGCTCGACGAGGTGTTCGCCCTCGCCGACATCAAGCAGTACGCGGAGTCGGGCGAGTGGGAGGTGGTGGTCGTCGACTGTGCCCCCACGGCCGAGACCATCCGGTTCCTGTCGCTGCCGGACATCCTCGCCCGGTACATGGAGCGGCTGTTCCCCGTGGGTCGCCGGGTGAACAAGATGGTCGGCCCCGTGCTCTCCCGCGTCACGAGCCTGCCCGTCGCCGGCGACGAGGTGTTCGCGGCTGTCGATCGGTTCTACGAACGACTCGACGGGGTGCGCGAGATCCTCATGGACCCCGATCGCACGAGCGTGCGGTTGGTGGTGAACCCCGAGCGCATGGTGATCGCCGAGGCTCGCCGCACGTACACCTACCTCTCGTTGTTCGGCTATCGGGTCGATGCGGTCGTCGCCAACCGGCTCCTTCCCGAGGCCGTCTCCGATCCATGGTTCGAGCGCTGGAAGGCGCTGCACACCGAGCACCTCCGTACGATCGAAGACGGCTTCGCCCCCTTGCCCGTGCTCAAGGTGGAGCTGGCTCCCACCGAGCTCGTGGGCGTCGAGTCGCTCCGCTCGTTCGGGGATGAGATCTACGGCGACCTGGATGCGGCCAGTCGGCTGCATGAGGGCCAGCCCCTCCGGATCACACGTCGCGGGGGGCGCACCACGCTCTCCCTCGAGCTGCCCTTCGCCGACCGCGACGAGCTGGAGCTCGGTCGCCGTGGCGATGAGCTCCTGGTGCGGGTCGGGCCCTACCGGCGGGCGATCACGCTGCCAGACTCCCTCCGCAGTCGCGGTGTCGTTGATGCGACGCTCCGGCAGGGCAGACTGAGGGTGATCTTCGAGGGGAGCGCGGACGATGACCGCTGACGCACGTGAGGACCACGCACGAGCCGGGTTGGAGCACCTGCAGGCCGCCGCCCGCGAGGTGATCCAGGCCACGCGCAGCCTGCTCGACGCCGCCGAGGAGCTGGTGGAGGATCCGCGAGCCGTGCAGAGCTTGGTCGGCACGCTCACCACGGTGGCACAGGCCGCCGCGAGTCGGCTGCGCTCCGACGCGAAGTCGGGCGACGACGGAGACGACGGTGACGGGTCCCGCGTGCACCGGATCCGCGTCTCCTGATCCAGCACCACGATGCGCCTCCTGCAGCTCGCCACCGGCCCTGACGAGGTCCTCGACCTCCATCCGCACGTCAGCGTCGTCACTGGCTTGAGCCCGCAGGGGCGATCCATCCTCGTGGATGCCGTCACCCGTCTCGCGCGCGGCGAGGCGGTCCCCGGCCCCGGCTTGCTCGAAGCGCATGGCGTGCTGTTCGACGTCGATCCGGCGCTCCTTGCCCTGCTCGACCCATCGGGCGACGACGTCGACCCGGTCGTGCAGGCGGTCCAGCTCCCCGCCCAGCCGATCTCGCTTGATGCCCGTGAGCTGCGCTCGCGGGAGGATGCCTTCGCCGTGCTGCTCGAGCTGATCAGCGCGCAGGCTGAACGGCGCTCCGCGGCTCGAGACACGCTCGATGCGGCGACTGCTGCGCTCGAAGCGGCCCACGGGGCACGGGCCGAGGCAGCCGCAGGGGGCGAGCGCCGTCAGGCAGATGTCGACCGCCTGGCTCGTCGCCTGGAGGCGCTGGCCGACGAGCGCCGCCGCGTGCGGCGTGAGGTCGAAGAGGCCCGCCATGCGCTTGCGGGCGCCCGGTCCGTGCGCGACGACGTGGAGGCGCGCACCGCCGCGATCCGCGATGCGCGCGACGCCGCGGTCGCCCTGCGGGCGTCGATCGAGACGGAGCTGTCGGAGCTCGACGCGGCGGCACTCGCCGCACAGGCCGAGCTCGACGCGCAGGCCGAGCTCCGGGCGGGGACTGCGGGCGCCTCGGATCCGGAACGCGACGATCTCGAGGAAGCCATCGACGAGGACGCCGCGGCACGAGCGCGGGAGCTCGAACAGCTCCTGGTGGCCCTCGTGCCCGTCGAGCGGATGCTCGTGGAGGAGGCGCTGGCCCAGATGGGTGACGGTGCCACTGGTGATCGGGCGCCATCGCCCGAGGCCATGCACCTCGCGGACGAGCTCGATCGGGTGGCGACCGAGCTGGCGACGGGCGACGACGACGACGCCGACGCCGACGACGACGCCAAGGGGTTGCTCGACGAGGCGCGGGAGCGGCTGGACCGAGCACGCTCCGCACTGGTCGACGCGGAGCATGCCGTGCGCAGCCCCGAGCTCGACCGCGACGACATCCTCAAGCTCGAGGACATCCACGGCGAGCTCATCGAGGCGATCGAGAAGGCGGAGGGCCGGTTCGGACGGACCCGCGCCGCCAATCGGGTGGCCGAGCTGCGCAGCGCGGAGCAGGAGGTCCTCGATCGCCTCGGCTTCAGCTCGTACTCGGCCTACATGATGGGCTACTCCCTCAACGACGCTGATCCGGCCAAGGAGGCCGAGCTCGACCGGGCGCGCGAGGAGCTGTCGGCCGCCGAGGATGCGTGGGCCCAGCTGGAGCACGTCGCTGAGCCAACGCGGCAGCGGTCGGTCGCCCTCGACCGTCGGCGCGCCCTGCTGCAGCACGCGGCGGGGCTCCTCGGAGGAGAGGAGCCGGAGTCGCCCCAAGAGGCGTTGCGGGCACTTCGCGTGGACCCGCTGCCCCGAAGCGAGGCCGCACCCGTGCTGGCTGCGGCCCTGGATGCGGTCGGCGTCGACCTCGGCGACGAGGACCTCGAGCCAGATGACCTGGTCATGCTGGCTGAGGCATGGCTCGCGGAGGCCGAGCACGTCGAGCGTGCACGCCGCGCCGCCGCCGACGAGCTGGACGACGTCCGTGCCGGTCGATGGTCCCCCCCGACCTCCGCCGCCGACCTCGCGGACCCACCGCCGATCGACGACGATCCGAGGGAGGCGCTCGCACGCGACCTCCCGACCGCGCGCGAGATGGAGCAGTCGGCCGTCGCCACCGCTGCGGCGGCGGACCAAGAGGTCGCGGCCGTGGGCGCCGAGGTCATCGAGCTCGAGGTGCGGGTCGCTGCGCTCGAGGAGGATCTCGCGCGGGTCGACATCGAGGTGGCGGCGGCGGAGGAGGCCCTCGGGGGACTCTCAGCGGACGCTGATCTTCCTGACCTCGACGTGCAGCTGGACGCGGCCAAGGCGGTGCATGCGGAGGCGCTCGCTGCGATGGACGTCGTCGACCAAGCGATGGCAACGCTCGACGCCGAGGGTCGAGCGGAGGCCGCCGAGATCGAGCGGCTGCAGGACCTCGTCGCTGAGCAGGCCACAGGTACCGCCACCCCCGCCGAGGAGCTCGAGTGGTACCTCCTGGCTCGGCTCGCCGCGCAGCGGTCGGTCTCGATCGCGGGCTCCGCCCCGCTCCTGCTCGACGACGCCCTGACCGGGCTCGGCGTCGAGGAGGTGTGCCATCTGCTCACCCGGCTCGAGCGCATGGCGGACGTCGTGCAGGTCATCGTGCTCTCCGAAGACCCGGTTGTGGCGTCGTGGGCCGTCACCACGGGCATCGCGCGGGCGGCGGTGGTGGTGCCGAGCCCGGTGTCCGCTGCCCGCTGACACGGGGGTGAGCAGGCTCGGTCTCGGCGACCTACGATCGCCCCATCCAGCAAACTCGACCTGGAGGTGCCGTGGCAGTCCTCACCGAAGCCGCCGTCCGAGAGCTTGCAGGGATCAGGGGAGATGTTGCGCCGATCACGTCGTGCTACCTCGACGTGGACGGGCGACGCCTGGTCCGACACCAAGACGTCGAGCATGAGCTCGACGGGATGCTCCGGGAGGCGCGGCAGCGGGCCAACGGCCATGCCTCGGTGCACGACGATCTGCGCAAGATCGAAGCCTTCGTCCGCGCCGGCCTCGACCGTCGCGAGACCCGGGGCCTGGCCATCTTCTCGTGCGCGGCCACCGACCTCTGGGAGGTGATCGAGCTCGCGGTCCCGGTGCGGTCGCGTGTCGTCATCAACCACGCCCCCGCCGTTGGTCAGCTCGAATCCGTGGTGCAGGAGCATGAGCCCATCGGCGTGCTCCTGGCGGACAAGCAGACGGCTCGGCTCTTCGTGTTCGCGATGGGCTGCCTCGTCGAGCGAACCGAGCTGATCGACGAGCTCCCGCGTGACTACGACCAGCGCGGGTTGCGCGAACGGGGCACGCCCGAGCACCACGTCGAGGAGCTCGCGCACCAGCACCTTCGTCATGCGGCTCGCGCTGCCTTCGACCTGTGGCAGGCCCGAGGCTTCCACCACCTCGCCATCGGCGCGCCCGAGGCGATCGCCAACGCGCTGGAGGCCGCGCTCCATCCCTACCTCAAGGAGCGGCTCTGCGGCCGGCTGCACCTCTCGGTGAGCGCGAACCACGCCGAGGTGCGGGCGGCGGCCGAGCTCGCGGAGGCCCAAGTGGAGCGAGCCCGAGAGACCGTGCTCGTCGACCGGCTGCGCGAGGCCGCGGCCACGGGTCGGCGGGGCGTGGCCGGACTGGCTGACACGCTCACGGCCTTGAACGAGCATCGGGTGGAGCGCCTGCTCGTGTCGAAGGGCTACGCCCAGGCCGGATGGCGGTGCCCTGAAACCGGCGCCCTCGCGATGGTGGGGCCGACCAATCCCGCCAACGGCGCCGCGATGCGGCGGGTGGATGACGTCGTCGAGGACGCCATCGAGGAGGCGCTCACCCAAGCCATCCCCGTGACGATCTGCATCGGAAGCGCCGACCTCGACGTCCTCGGTCGGATCGGCGCCCTGCTCCGCTACTGACGCATTGGCGCGTGGCGCCGGCGCGCCGCGGGCATGCTGTTCAGATGATCTCGATCGGCCTCGACGTGGGCGGCACGAAGCTGCTGGGTGTCGCCGTCGATGCGTCGTCGCCGTCCACCGTGCTCGTCGAGGCTCGGGTGCCCACGCCCGAGGGCGGTGTGGGGCTCGTCGAGGCCCTCGTCTCGCTCGTTGCCGACCTGTCCTCGGGTCGGGAGAGCGCGGCGTGTGTCGGCGTCGGCGTGCCCGGTCTCGTCGACCTCTCCGGTCGGCTGCACATGGGCCCGCACCTCCAGGATCTGCACGACCTGCCGCTGGCCGAGTTGCTCAGCGGCCACCTCGGGGTGCCGGTGGTGGTCGACAACGACGCCAACTGCCATGCGGTGGCCGAGCGATCGTGCGGCGCCGCGATCGGTGCTGAGGAGGCGCTCGTGGTCACCTTCGGCACGGGGATCGGCGCGGGCATCATCACCGGTGGCCACGTGCTGCGCGGCGCCAGCGGCTTCGCGGGTGAGCCCGGTCACATGGTGGTCGATCCCGACGGCCCCCCTTGTCCTTGCGGCAAGCGCGGCTGCTGGGAGCGCTTTGCATCGGGAACGGGGCTGGCCCGCATGGCGCGCGAAGCGGCGACTGCCGGACGGCTCGACGCGGTCGTCGCTCTGGCCGGGGGACGTCCTGAGGCGGTGCGGGGTGAGCTCGTCGTGGCGGCGGCCCGCGAGGGTGACCCGGCCGCCACTGCCTTGCTGACCGAGCTCGCCCACTGGATCGCCCTCGGCCTCGCGAACCTGGCCAACATCCTCGATCCAGCCGTGATCGTGGTCGGCGGCGGGCTGGTGGAGGCGGCCGATCTCCTCCTCCCGGCGGTCCGGACCCACTTCGCCGTCCTCGTGATGGCCGGTGAGCGACGATTCGAGCTCCCGATCCTCCCCGCCGCCCTCGGCGGGCGCGCTGGCGCGATCGGCGCGGCCGTGCTCGCCGCGAAAGGGGACTAACCCGCCCGTCAGTGCTCAGCGCGGTAGCGGGCGCGGCAGGCCTCGATCTCCACCACCGCCGCGGCGGCCCCCTCCCACCCTCGAACGTCGGCGTACTTCCCGGGCTCGAGCGCCTTGTACACGTCGAAGAAGTGGCTGATCTCGTCGGTGAGGTGATCGGGGAGGCCGTCGAGGTCCTCCACGTGGTCCCAACGAGGGTCGCCGGAGGGCACGCAGAGGATCTTGGCGTCGGGGCCGGCGTCGTCGGTCATCCAGAACACCCCGACCGGTCGCGACGACACCCAGCAACCCGGAAACGTGGGATCGTCGAGCAGGACCAGGGCATCGAGCGGGTCGGTGTCCTCGGACAGCGTGTCCGGGATGAACCCGTAGTCCGCCGGGTACACCGTGGCCGTGAACAGGCGACGGTCGAGGCGCATCACGTGTCGCTCGTGGTCGTACTCGTACTTGTTCCGGCTGCCCTTGGGGATCTCGATGACGACGTCGATCTCGGTTCTCACCCGCTGATCCTCCCACCGATGTCGTGCTCAAGTGGTTCCGGGCGGCGGGGGCCTCGGGAGTACCGTGGCCCGATGGAGTTCCGCCGCATCACCGGGATGCCCCCGTACGTGTTCACGATCATCGACGGGTTGAAGATCGAGGCGCGCCGGGCCGGCGCCGACGTGATCGACCTCGGGTTCGGCAACCCCGACCTGCCCTCCCCGGAGATCGCGGTGGACAAGCTCACCGAGGCTGCGCACAACACCCGCAACCATCGCTACTCCTCGAGCCGGGGCATCCCGAAGCTCCGCCAAGCGGTTGCCGACCTCTACAAGCGCCGCTTCGACGTGGATCTCGACCCCGACACCGAGGTGATCTCCACCATCGGGGCCAAAGAGGGCTTCAGTCACCTGATGTGGGTGCTCCTGGGTCCCGGCGACGCGGCGATCGTGCCCTCGCCGTCGTACCCGATCCACATCTGGGGCCCGCTGTTTGCCGGCGCGGCCGTGCGCGAGGTGCCCATGACCACCGACGTCAACGAGGACGGCCAGTTCCTCGATCGGATCCGCGACGTCTTCGAGCACTCGTGGCCGCGTCCGCGGGTGATCATCTGCTCCTTCCCGCACAACCCCACCACAGCGTGCGTGGACCTCGACTTCTTCCAGGAGCTCGTCGACTTCGCGCGTGAGAAGGAGGTCATCGTCGTCCATGACAACGCCTACGCGGAGCTCGGGTTCGACGGGTGGGACCCGCCCTCGATCCTCCAGGCCGATGGTGCCAAAGAGTGCGCGGTCGAGCTCTACTCGATGACGAAGTCGTTCTCGATGGCCGGGTGGCGCATGGCGTTCCTCGCAGGCAACCGAGACGTCGTGCAGGCGCTGGCCAAGCTCAAGTCCTACCTCGACTACGGCGCGTTCCAGCCGATCCAGATCGCGGCCACGGTCACCCTCAACGAAGCGGTCGACTTCCCTCGGCAGGTGGGCGCGGTCTACCAGCGCCGTCGTGACGCGCTGTGCGAGGGCCTCGATCGCATGGGCTGGGCCATGCCCCGCCCCAAGGGGACGATGTTCGCGTGGGCGCCCATCCCCGAGCCCTACCGCGAGCTCGGCTCGATCGAGTTCGCGTCGATGCTCGTGCGGGAGGCGCAGGTGGCCACCTCCCCGGGGGTGGGCTTCGGCCCGGGCGGCGACGGCTTCGTCCGGTTCGCGCTGATCGAGAACGAGCAGCGCATCTCGCAGGGGATGCGCAACCTCAAGAAGGCGTTGACGAAGCTGGGGTGACGCGGCCCATGAGGCCGTGGAGGCAGAAGGCCACCGCCTGGTCGGCGACCGCATGGGCAGGCTCGCCGCGCTCGTAGATGAACGTGCGCACGAGGTGCCCGACCACGCCCACCATCGCGTGCGCGACCGTGTCAGGGTCGACGTCGCCGATGCGCCCTTCGGCCACGGCCTCCTTGACGTGCTTCACGACGTCGGCGACCGCGATGTCCTGTCCTCGTCGCAGCGCGCCGCCGAAGGCCGCCTCCGTCGCAGCGAACTGGATCAGCTTGTTGTGGTCGCGGTGGGCCTCGGACCATGCCATCGATGCCCGCAGACCGAGCTCGATGCGCCGGATCGGGTCGTCCTCGTCGGCGATCGCCTGCTGCTGGCGCCGGCGGAGGTCGGTCTGCGCGTCCCGCAGGATCTCGAGGAACAGCTGTTCCTTCGAATCGAAGTACCAGTAGAACACGCCCTTGCCGACGCCCAGTCCGGCCACGATCTCCGACACCGACGTCGGGTGGTAGCCCTGCTCGGCGAATCGCTGGGTGGCGTAGGCCATGAGCTGGTCACGCCGGTCCTTGCCCCGCTGAGTGAGTCGTCGAGCCACGCGCGGAACCGTACGGTCACTTGACCGACCGGTCAAGAACCGAGACCTCCCCATCAGTTCTCGGTGCCGTGCACTCCGGGTAACACGGCGTTCACGCTCGGTCCGTACCGTGCCGTGCATGCAGACGTACGTGGTGCGCATGTGGCTCCCAGATCGACCAGGCGCTCTGGGCCAGGTCGCCAGCCGGATCGGTGCGGTCCGAGGCGAGATCGTGGGCATCGACATCCTCGAGCGCGGCGCGGGCCGGGCGATCGACGAGCTCGTGGTGGACCTGCCGGACGACATCCTCACCGCACTGCTCGTGCACGAGGTCGAGCAGGTCGACGGCGTCGACGTGGAGGAGGTGCGGCCGGTGGCCGACGCCCTGCACGATCCCCGCCTCGACGCCCTCGAGACGGCCGCAATGCTCGTCGGTGCCACCGACGTCGACGAGCTCCTGTCTGCACTCGTCAGCCAGGCCACGCGCGTCATCGGCGCCGAGTGGGGAGCGGTGGTGGAGCTCGAGGATGCCCAGATCCTGGCCGAGGACGGGACCCTGCCCCCGACGCCCTGGCTGCTCGCCTTTCTCGCAGGGAGCCAGGCCTCAGCGCGCGTCGGCGGTGACGCCGGCGGCGCTGATGACATCGTCTGGTCCCCGTTGCCGGCGTCGGGTCTGGCACTCGTGCTCGGGCGGGACGGGACCGCCTACCGCGCCCGGGAGCGACGTCAGGCCGCCGCCCTCGCCCGCATCGTCGACACGCGTCTGCGTGAGATCGCTCGGGCGCGCAGTCGGGCCCACCATCCCTGCGTCACCTGAGCGGAAGACTGCCGTCTCAGTCCGTCGCCCAGCCGCGGGCTCGGTCGAGCGCACGCGTCCAGCGTACGTGCTGTGCGGCCACCTCCTCGGGGCTGACCGACGGCTCGAAGGTGGCGTCGAGGTGCCAGTTGGCCGTGATGTCCGCAGCCGACCCCCACACGCCCTCAGCCAGCCCGGCGAGGTAGGCGGCCCCGAGCGCGGTGGTCTCCTGGATCACAGGACGGGAGACCGGCACCTGAAGGTGGTCGGCCTGGAGCTGGAGGAGCAGGTCATTGGCCGAGGCGCCGCCGTCGGCCTTCAGGGCCCGCACGGGGTGACCCGACGCTTCGCTCATCGCGGTGACGACGTCGCGTGTCTGCATCGACATCGACTCGAGGACGGCGCGGGCCAGGTGCGCCCGGTTCGTGCCCCGCGTGATGCCGGTGATCGTGCCGCGGGCGTACGGGTCCCACCAAGGGCTGCCGAGACCGGTGAAGGCGGGGACGACCACGCAGCCGTTGGCGTCGGGCACCGAGCCGGCGAGGGTGGCCATCTCCGCCGCGTCGGAGATCACGCCCAGACCGTCGCGCAGCCACTGGACCGCGGCGCCGGTGGCGAAGATCGCGCCCTCGAGCGCGTAGGCGGTGGTGCCGTCGGCGAGCGTCCAACCGACCGTGGTGAGCAGGCCGTCGACGGGCTCGGGGCACGAGTCGCCGACGTGCATGAGCACGAAGCTGCCGGTGCCGTAGGTGTTCTTCGTCATCCCGGGCTCCAGGCACGCCTGGCCGAACAGCGCGGCCTGCTGGTCCCCGGCCATGCCCGAGACCGGGATCCCGCCGGGCAGCCCGCAGCCCGATGCGGTGCGGCCGAACCGCCCACTGGAGGGGCGGACCTCGGGGAGCGATGCGACCGGGATGCCGAAGAGGTCGACCAGCTCCTCGGACCACGCCAGCCTCCGGATGTCGAAGAGCATCGTGCGGCTCGCGTTCGACGGCTCGGTTGCGAGCTCGCCGCCGTTGACGCCGCCCGTGAGGTTCCAGAGCACCCAGCTGTCGATCGTGCCCAGCACGAGATCCGCCGTGACCTCCACGCCGCCGGCGGTGAGGAGCCACTGGGCCTTGGTGGCGCTGAAGTACGGGTCGAGCACCAGACCGGTCGCGGCGCGAACGGTGGGTTCGTGGCCCGCGTCGCGCAGGGCGTCGCACTGACCGGCCGTGCGCCGGTCCTGCCACACGATCGCCGGTGCCAGCGGCCGCCCCGTGCGCCGGTCCCACGCGACGATCGTCTCTCGCTGATCGGTGATGCCGACGGCCGCGATCGGTGCGGTGAGGGTGGCGGCGAGCTCGGCGAGCGTGGCCTGGACCGTCGTCCAGATCTCGGCTGCGTCGTGCTCCACCCACCCAGGCCGCGGGAAGTGCTGGGTGAACTCCCGATAGGAGTACCCCTTCGCGGCACCATCGTCGCCGAGCGCGAACGCTCGGACGCCGGTGGTGCCCGCATCGATGGCGACGACGACGGACATGGGCGCCGACGATATCGGTAGCGTCGGGGCCGACGAGGACCGGACGGTCCGATCATGGGAGGAAGTGTCGATGCGGGTTGGCATGCTCACTGGAGGCGGCGACTGCCCGGGCCTCAACGCTGTGATGCGTGCCATCGCGCGCAAGGGTGAACGCGCCTACGGCGATGACCTCGTCGGGTTCCTCGACGGCTGGAAGGGCATCCTCGAGCGTCGCACCGTCAAGGTGGGCGTCGAGACGATGCGGGGCACCCTGCCACGGGGCGGCACGGTGCTGGGCTCGTCGCGCACCAACCCCTTCACCGTCGATGGCGGTCCTGAGGCCGTCATCGCCACCCTGGCCGACCTCGAGATCGACGCGCTGATCGCGATCGGTGGTGAGGACACGCTTGGCGTCGCTCACCGTCTCGCGGGTCGGGGGGTCCCCGTCGTGGGGGTGCCCAAGACGATCGACAACGACCTGTCAGGCACGGATCTCACCTTCGGCTTCGACACGGCCGTGCAGATCTGCGTCGACGCGATCGATCGGCTGCACACCACGGCCGAGAGCCACGACCGGGTGATGGTGGTGGAGGTGATGGGGCGTCACGCGGGCCACATCGCGGCATGGGCGGGCATCGCGGGTGGCGCCACGATCACGCTCATCCCAGAGCGCCCGTTCGACGTGGACGCGGTGTGCGAGGCCATCCGCCATCGACACACGGAGGGCAAGCGGCTGGCCTCGATCATCGTCGTCTCCGAGGGCGCGACGCCGCGGGAGGGCTCGATGGAGCTCCAGTCCGGCGAGGTGGACGCGTTCGGGCACGTGCGGCTCGGGGGGATCGGATCGCGGCTCGCCGAGCAGATCGAGGCACGCACCGGCTACGAGACCCGGGTGACCACGCTTGGACACGTGCAGCGCGGGGGCACACCGACCGCGTTCGATCGGGTGCTCGCCACTCGGTTCGGTGTGGCCGCCATCGATGCCGTGCACGCAGGGGCGTGGGGAACGATGGTGGCCCTCCAGGGAGGCTCAGTCGTCCGGGTGCCGCTCGCCGATGCCGTGGGCGAGCTGAAGCTCGTCGACCCAGAGCTCTACGAAGTGGCTCAGGTGTTCTTCGAGTAGCCGTCAGCGGTTGGGGGTGAAGGCGTTGTAGTCGCCCCGTGTGACCGCGCCGTCCTGCTCGATCCCCTCGGCATTGGGCGCTCGAAAGGCACGCCCGTCCACACGGAACCGCACCTGGCGCACCGTCGGGAGCTCGGTGACGGTCCAGACGAGCTGCGCGAACGCCTTGGCCAGCTCCTCGCCCTGCACGTCGAAGATGGCGTTCGAGAGGTTGACGACGAGCTCGCTCTGGTCGGGCACGAGGCTCGTGTCGAGCAGCACCGTGTCGGTGGGGACCGAAGACACCAGCCCGAGCGCCTGCTCCTCGGCCGAGGTCGGGACGAGCAGCGCGTCGATGCGATCCCGAGCACGGCTCGCATCGACGACCTCTCGTTCGACAGGTACCAGGCGCGAGGTGTCGCCCGCGCGCTTG
>JBQTKH010000088.1:0-3266 GCA_052386335.1 Microthrixaceae bacterium | reverse complement strand
GATCACCGCCGCGTCCATCCCTCGCGCCCCGTTCTCGTCGTCGAGGTCGCCGACTCGAGCTTGGAGTTCGACCGGAGGGAGAAGGCCAGCCTCTATGCGCGAGCCGGGATCGCGGACTACTGGATCCTCAACCTCGGCGGGCAAGTGCTGGAGGTTCACCGGGAGCCGGTGGCCGCCCCGCACGCGCGGTACGGCCATCGCTACGGGGCGACCATCACGCTGAGCGCCGGAGATGCCGTCAGCTCGCTCTCCGCCCCGACTGCTGCGGTCCTCGTCGCGGATCTTCTGCCGTGAGGGAGATCGCCAAGGCATCCGTCCGCACGAAGCGCTGGACGCGCCTGGAGTACGAGCGCCTGATCGACCTGGGCGCCTTCGCACCCGACGAGCGTCTGGAGCTGCTCGGCGGACAGCTGGTCGTCCGCGAGCCGCAGGGCCGGCCGCATGCGACCGGCATTCGCCTGGTCGCTCGCGCGCTGCGCGCGGTGTTCGGCCCCGACTGGATCATCGAGGCGCAGCTGCCGGTCGCCCTGGACGAGGAGTCCGAGCCGGAGCCGGACATCGCCGTCGTGCCCGGCGGGCCCCGCGACTACATCGAGTCTCACCCGAGCCGCCCCGAGCTCGTGGTGGAGGTGGCCCTGGCGAGCCTCGCGCTGGACCGCGGGGAGAAAGCCAGTCTCTACGCCCGCGCTGGAGTCGCAGACTACTGGATCGTCAACCTGGTCGACAATGTCCTGGAGGTGCACCGAGTGCCGGTGGCTGATCCGCACGGGGCCCATGGCTGGCGCTACGCTTCGACGGCAACGCTGGGCCGGGGCGACTCGGTGACTCCCCTGCAGCTCCCTGACTCCGCCATTCCGGTCTCGGACCTTCTGCTATGAGCATCGACACGGTACTAAAGGCTCATCGAGACGAGATCCTCGCGATCGCGACACTCCACGGCGCGACGAATGTGCGTGTCTTCGGATCCGTGGTACGTGGGGAGGCCGGACCCGACAGCGACGTGGACTTCCTCGTCGACCTGGAAAGCGGCCGCAGCCTTCTCGATCTTGCCAAGCTCCTCGTCGACCTCGAGCACCTTCTGCACCGCCGGGTTGACGTCGTGACGGAGAACGGCCTCCGCCCTCATCTAAGAGACCCTATCCTCCGCGAAGCGGTAGCCCTGTGAGGGATGATCGCCAGAGGCTGGTCGATATCCTCGATGCCATCGACCGCATCGATCGGCACACGGGAGGCGGGCGGGCAGCCTTCGAGCGTGACGAACTCGTCCAGATCTGGGTTCTCCGTCATCTCCAGTTGATCGGCGAAGCGGCTCTCGGAAGAGGTCCGCGCCCAACATCCCGAGGTCCCCTGGGCGGCGATAGCGATCGCGCCCGTACTCGGCAGCCCGGGACTTCACCGCCGCCGCGGAGCGAGTCCTGAAGAAGAACGAGGAATTGTACCGACGCCTAGCTTGATGCGGCTCGCTATCTTGCCCGGCCGCCGGGGCCTGCTGCTCGTCGTCGCCGTGGATGCGCCCCTCGTGACGGGTTACGCGTATTCTCAGCCCCGTACGATGCGAGTTCCTCCCGCAGCACCTGTCGCATCGAATCCAGCGCGGAGCCGCGGTGGATATGTTCGAGCAGTGCCTCGTTGATCCGCGTCTGGTAGTTCCCACCCCCGGCCTTGTCCACTCGGTCTCGGAAATATTCCAGTACGGCGTTGCTCAACCGAATGGAGATCTTCGTCTTTCCGGGTTCGGCCTTGACGACCGCGCCACGCTTGGCGCGAGAGAAGTCGATCTCCCGGTACCGCTCAGCTGCGCCCTTCTTCATAGCGTTTCCTCTGGCCTTTGCTCGCCTTCCAGGCCGAGATCAGGCGAATAAGGTCGGCGTTCCGATAGGTGTACACCACTACTAACAGGTTCCCGCAAGCTAACAGGTTCCCGCAAGCGCTGAGCCCCAAGGTGACAAAGCGTGCCTCCCCGGTTGCATCGGGATCGTCACGGGTCAGTGCAAAATCATCCTCCAGCACCGTCACCGCCTCGGCGAAACTGACTCCGTGAATACGCCGGTTCGATTCCGCCTTACGCGGATACCACTCAAAGCGCACAGGTGCAGTGTATAGACGATTGTCCTCCCGAGCAAGATGGGCCGACAACCGGCAGGACTAGAGGTTGACGGGCCAGCGGACTGGACGGCTACTATTCAGGGCGCCTTCAGCGTGTATCCCGGCTTATGGGCTGTTTCGAGCTTGGACCCGCTAATTCAGAGCACCAACCAGCGGGTCCAGCAGGAGCATGGGATTACTCCGACTTGCTGATCCGCTACTCCATCAACGGAGCCAGTTCACCATTTGCTACGGCCCAGGAGTCTTACTGATGGCGAACCATCCCATGAACACCTGGGTTCACAACACTTCCAATACCGTCGTCGACGCTGTTCCCAGCGGAGGCAATATCAACGCGCAGCATTATGCGCAGCCGAGGGTCGGTCTGGAGGTCAGCACTACGTCTCGGAGAGAACGATCGCAACGCGGAGGCCCCGAGCGAGCCACGGGTCCCTTCGCCGTGCCCGTCGGTCTTCCAGATGACCCGACAGCTCTCGGTAGCGCCTGTACCAAGATATGAATGACCGTACGGGAACACCCTGGGGGGTTGCATCTCGCGAAGCGGTCTCATCGTGTATTCCGGATTCACCTTGGCGACGCCGCCATCGCACCGTATGGTCTTCGTAGCTGCGTCACCGAAAACAGCCGCGGTAGGCATCTGCTCGAGTTCCAGCACCCAAGTGTCCTTGATGAGGTCGGGGACATCTCTGTGAAGCTTCGCGGCGGTGACGTAGTACGGGAACACGTAGAAGACGCTCCCTGGGACGAACTGCGCGAGGTCGAAGAGGAGATCGTGCTGCACACGCCTGAGCGTATAGCGAAACGGTGGACCGTCGACCGCCCCCTTGGGCGCTTTGAACAGAAATGCAAAGATTCGGGTGTCGGGATCGAGCTGAACGAAGAAGTCGACACCCTCCTGTTTCTCCTCCTGTTGCGTCAGGCCACGCAGGTATGCCTTCGGCATACCCCACACGTTCCGGAGGAGTGCCAAGAGCTCTGCGCCAACGTTCAACTCAAGGGATTTCTCTGAGATCTTCACGAGTCAGCCTCCACATCGTCGCCTACGACTCCAACATCAGCCGCGCCAACCGAGGCCAGCTGAATTCTGTTGAGCTGCCCGCTCACCGCGAATTCTACTTGCCGTTGAGGAGTCCTGCCAAGCTATCCCAGGCATCTGCGTC
>JBQTKH010000087.1:0-4660 GCA_052386335.1 Microthrixaceae bacterium | reverse complement strand
TAGAACGTGTTCTAGTCTGGCCGCATGGGCTACCCCACCGACATCGGTGTCATCGACCTCATGCTCGGCATCCCTGAGGGGTCCAAGAAGGGCTGGTACAGCTTCCTGCGGGCCGGCCTGATGGACGACGAGTCCAAGGACATGGAGTTCCCCGTCGAGTACATGTTCAAGGACGTCCCCGCCGACGTCGACCCTGAGGTCGACCCGATCGCGGTGGTGATCGGCGAGATGGACCACTTCGGCATCGACCGAGCCATGGTGGGCATCGGCAAGGGCCGGTCGATCTCCACCAGGGCCATCCAGGAGCACCCGGAGCGGTTCTTCGCGTCGTACGAGGTGAACCCCAACCTCGGCATGGAAGGCGTGCGCGACCTCGTCACCGCCCACGAGGAGCTCGGCGTCAAGGCCGCCTCCACGTTCCCCGCCGGCACCAACCCGCAGGTGCCGATCAACGACAAGCGGTACTACCCGCTCTACGCGAAGTGCGTGGAGCTCGACATCCCGATCTGCATCACCACCGGCGTGCCCGGCCCCCGCGTGCCGATGCTCTGCCAGAAGACCGAGCTGCTCGACGAGGTGTGCTGGTTCTTCCCGGAGCTGAAGATCGTGATGCGCCACGGTGCCGAGCCGTGGGACGAGCTCGCGGTGAAGCTCATGCTCAAGTGGCCCAACCTCTACTACTCGACGTCTGCGTTCGCGCCCCGCTACTACCCGCAGTCGATCATCGACTACGCCAACACCCGCGGCGCCGACAAGATCATGTACGCCGGCTACTTCCCGATGGGACTCTCGCTCGAGCGCATCTTCTCCGAGCTCCCCAACGTGGGGTTCAAGGACGACGTGTGGCCCAAGTTCCTGCGCGAGAACGCGCAGCGCGTCTTCAAGCTGGAGCCCTGACCATGGCCGAGCGCTTCCCCTTCCCGATCCCGTTCGGGTGGTTCTGCGTCGGCTACCCCGAGGACTTTCCCGCGGCCGAGCCGCGGGCCATCTACTACTTCGACCGCCATCTGGTGGCCTGGCGGGACGAGGCGGGTGCCCTCCACGTGCAGGATGCCTTCTGTCCGCACCTCGGCGCGCACCTCGGCCACGGTGGCACCGTCGAGGGCTGCGAGATCCAGTGCCCGTTCCACGGTTGGCGCTTCGACGCCGAGGGCGCCAACACCGACATCCCCTACTCGGAGCGCACCAACCGCAAGGGCACCCTCCGCACCTTCCCGGTGGTGGAGCGCAACGGCACGTCGATGGTCTGGTACCACCCCGACACCGACGTCCAGCCGATGTGGGACGTGCCAGAGCTCCCCGAGTTCAACGGCGATCCCGAGTGGTCCACCGTGATCCGCACCGAGCACGTCGTCGACGCGGCGTGGCAGGAGATGGCGGAGAACGGCGTCGACTCGGCCCACTTCCGGTACGTCCACAACACTGCCGAGGTGCCGGAGATGGAGAGCTACGACACCGACACGTTCCCGCTCTCGCAGATGCGCTCGAGTCAGAAGTTCCCCACGCCTCGCGGGGTGATGGAAGGGCGGATCGACTCCAAGCAGGTCGGGCCCGGGATGTCGATCGTCGAGTTCGCTGGGATCGTCGACACCCTCAACCTCGCGGTCACCACCCCGATCACCCAGGACCAGTGCATCATCCGGTTCAACTTCCGGTTCAAGACGATGGGCGACGAAGCCACCACGCGCAACGTGGGAAACGCCTTCGTCCGCGAGGTCGACAAGCAGGTGCTGGAGGACAAGCCGATCTGGGAGCACAAGGCCCACCTCGTGCGCCCTGCGCTGGCGGACAACGACGGGCCCTTCATGAAGTTCCGGAAGTGGGCAGCACAGTTCTACGCGGAGCCCATCAGCGACGACCGCACGGTGTTCCCTCCTCCGTGGTGGCCCGATCGAGCCGACGAGGCGCCGGCCAAGGCGACGGCCAGTGCGCGCCACGGCACCCCGTGATGCACTAGAGAGGGACCATGCGGACGGACATGGGGATGGGCCGATGAGGTTTGTGGTGTGCGACGACGACGACCTCTACATGCGGATGATCGAGCTCATGCTCGCCGACCTCGGCCACGACGTCGTTGGCGTGGCCAGCGCCACCCACGAAGCGGTCGCCCTCATCGAGGCGAGTCGACCTGATGTGGTGATCGTCGACCCGTCGATGGGGTTCAACACCGACTTCGACATGATCGGTGCGGCAGGCGCAGTGGGCGCCCGTGCGATCGTGTTCTCGCAGAACGCCTACGAATCGCTCACCGACCAGTACGAGGTCACCCCGATCGTGGTGGCCAAGCCCGACCTCACCGAGCTCGAACGGGTGGTGCGTGACCTCGGCATCGAGCGCGGCGAGGCCCTCAGCATCGCCAGCGAACGGCGCCAGCGCCCGACGCGGGAGGCGCAGGGCCGGGTGCCGACGAGTGTTGGCGATGCGCAGGCCTTCTACGAGGCGCTCAACGATGCCGCGGCGGGTGACGTGCTGATGTCGCTCGAGCTCCCCGACGACGATCCGGCCCTGCGCGACACGAGCGCGATCGCCACCCTCGTTCGCCAGGTCATCCGCGACAGCGACCGGCTTCTCGCCTCACCGTGGGCGGTGCGCGTCTTCCTTCCCGGCGCCGACGACATCGGGGTGGCCTCCCTCGTCACGCGGCTCGAGGAGGCAGACGCCATCCCCGACGCCGCAGTGGTGCGGTCGATCATCGTCGGTGCCGACGCGAGCGCCGCCGAAGCGTTCGACCGCTTGAGGGCGATGGGCCAGGGGTAGCCGCGGGCTACCCCCCGAAGATCGACCGGTCGCCCGCGGTGGCACCGCCATCCACCGACCACTCTGCGCCGGTGACATAGCTGGCCTCGTCGGAGGCGAGGACCGTCACGACGTTCGCCACCTCCTCTGGACGACCCATCCGCGCGATCGGCAGGCCCTTCGCCCAGGGCGAGTCGTCACCCGAGCCGCCGAAGTCGGTCATCGGGGTGTTGATCCCGCCCGGGTGCACCGAGTTGACGCGGATCCCGGTTGCGCCCAGGTCGAGCGCGGCGGTCTTCGAGAGACCGCGCAGCCCCCACTTGCTCGACACGTAGGCACCCGCCTGCGGGAGGCCGACGATCCCGGCATTCGACGACACGTTGATGATCGAGCCGCCGCCCGCGCGCTTCATCGACGGCGCAACCGTCTTCATGCCGATGAGCGGACCGACGAGGTTGACGTCGAGCACGGTGCGGAACCGGGCCACGTCCTGCTTGTGGATCGGTCCGAAGTCAAGGATGCCGGCGTTGTTGACGAGCACCGACACGGGGCCGAACCGCTCTTCGGCCTCAGCCAGCGCCGCCTGCCAGTCGTCCTCCGACGTGACATCGAGGTGGCGGTAGGCCGCGCTCGCACCCAGGGAGGCAGCGACCGCTTCGCCCTCCGGATCGAGCACGTCGGTGAGGAGCACCTTCGCACCCTCCGCGACGAAGCGGCGGGCCTCGGCCTCGCCCTGCCCGCGCGCCGCACCCGTGACGATGGCCACCTTGCCCTCGAGCCGACCGGTGCGCGCCGTCACGGCTTGTCCGATCCGACGACCCACATGGCGAAGAACTGCGACCCTCCGCCGTACGCGTGACCCACGGCCACTCGGGCTCCGTCGACCTGGTGCTCGCCGGCCATGCCCCGGACCTGCAGCGCCGCTTCCGCGAAGCGGAGCATCCCCGAGGCGCCGATCGGGTTGGACGACAGCACGCCGCCGGACATGTTCACGGGGAGGTCACCATCGAGCTGGGTGACGCCCTGCTCCACGAGCTTCCATCCCTCGCCCGACCCGGCGAAGCCGAGGTTCTCGAGCCACATCGGCTCGAACCACGAGAAGGGCACGTACATCTCGACGCAGTCGACCTCGCGCCGCGGGTCGGTGATGCCGGCCTGGGCAAAGACGTCGGCTGCACAGTCGGAGCCTCCCCGCGGCAGCACGGTGTCACGGTCGGCCGACATCGTGGGCTCGGAGCGCATGGCGGCGCCCTTCACCCACGCGACGGGCCCGTCGTGCCGATCCGCCACCGCCTCACTGGCGAGCACCATCGCGCACGCGCCGTCGGAGCTCGGACACGTCTCCGCGTAGCGGATCGGATCCCACAGCATCATCGAGTCCTTGATGGAGTCGAAGCTGATGTCGTGCTCGTGCAGGTGGGCGTACGGGTTCTTGAGCGCGTTCTGGCGGTCCTTGAGCGCCACGAGGATGCCGATGTGATCCGGCGCGCCTGAGCGGGCCATGTAGGAGCGCACGTGAGGCGCGAAGTAGCCGCCGGCGCCCGCGTGCAGCGGCGGTTGGAACGGGATGGGGAGCGACAGCGCCCACATCGCCTCGCTCTCGGACTGCTTCTCGAAGGCGACGGTGAGCACGCGCTCGTGGATCCCCGCCTGCACGAGCTGGGCGGCGACGATCGCCGTCGAACCCCCGACCGAACCGGCGGTGTGCACGCGGAACAACGGCTTGCCCACGGCGCCGAGTGCGTCGGCGAGGTAGAGCTCCGGCATCATCACGCCCTCGAAGAAGTCGGGGGCCTTGCCCACGACAACGGCGTCGATGTCGGACCACGTCATCGCGGCGTCGGCGAGGGCCCGCGACGCGGCTTCACGCACGAGGCCGGCCATCGACACGTCACCACGGGTGGCCTGGTGCTTCGTCTGGCCC
>JBQTKH010000086.1:0-4314 GCA_052386335.1 Microthrixaceae bacterium | reverse complement strand
CTCCTCGTGCTCGCCGCGTGCGGTGGAGACGGCGGTGCTCCCACCGCCGACGGATCGGCCACCACCACCACGGGGGCGAGCGACGTGGCGACGACGACCACCGCCGCCGCGCCGGCGTCCTCCGATGCTCCCGCCAAGGCGGAGATCGTGCTGCGGGGTGACGGCCTCGGTGTGGTGGCCCTGGGGGCCCCACCGGAGGCGGCGGTGGACGTCGTGACAGCGGCGCTCGGCGACCCCACCGCCGACACGGGCTGGCAGTCGTCGTCCAGCGCGTACGGGACCTGCCCCGGGGAGCAGATCAGGGGCGTCGAGTGGGACAGCCTGGTGCTCCTCTTCACCGACGGCGACACCGCCTACGGCACCGGGGAGCACCTCTTCACCTGGCGGATCACCGGGGCGCCGCCGGCCCTCGGCACCGCCAAGGGGCTCGGGTACAAGGCCACGGTGGCCGACGCCGAGGAGCTCTATCCGGGCGATGTCGAGGTCACCGAGCCCGACGATCCCTTCCCCGGCTTCGCGCAGATCAGGGTCGACGGCGGGATCATCACGGCGTACCTCGACGGCCAGGTGATCACGAACCTCGAGGCGGGCACGGGCTGCGGCGAATGAGGCTGACGCTCCGAGATCTCCACGCTGACTTCGCGTGGGTGGTCGTCGTCAGCAACGCCGTCGTCGGTGCTTGGGCGCTGGCGGCCCACTACCGCGAGGCGCTTCGAACGCCGGTGCTCTGGCGGCTCACCCTCGTCGCTGAGCTCACGATCGTCCTGGAGGTCGCCCTTGGTGTGGCGCTCGTCGCGGTCCAGCATCTCGACGTGGCGCAGTTCCACGCGTTCTACGGCTTCGTGGCCCTCGCCACCATCGGGATCGTCTACAGCTACCGCCCGCAGGTCAGACCGCACCAGTACCTGCTGTACGGCCTCGGCGGGCTCTTCCTCATGGGCCTCGCCTTGCGGGCCATGTCGATCTCCCCAGTCCCGATCCCTTGAGCAACGGAGCACCTGTGACCATCGCCCGATTCCACCGTGCCCTCGTGATCGCGCTCCCTGCACTGGTGCTCGTCCAGGCGACGCTCGCTGGTCAGCACCTCTTCGAGGGCTCGAGCATCTCGTTGCACGGCATCCTCGGCAACGTCACGTTCACGCTCACCGTGGTCGGCGTGATCCTCACCGTCATGCGTAGCGGTGACGGCGTGGCCTTCTCGGTGTCCGTCGCGCTCGCGGCGCTCGCCTTCGCGCAGGTGGGCCTCGGCTACATCGGCCGGGAGACGACGATGGCCGCCGCGTGGCATGTGCCCGTCGGCGTGACGATCTTCGGTCTCGCGTGCTTCCAGCTGAGCGAGCTCCGACGTCCCGCGGTGGGGTAGCCGCTCAGAGGTGCACGACAGGGCAGGTGAGCGTGCGGGTGATGCCGTCGATCATCTGGACCCTGCTCACCACCATCTTGCCGAGCTCGTCGACCGTCGAGGCCTCCGCGCGAGCAATCACGTCGTAGGGTCCGGTGACGTCCTCGGCGGACACGACGCCGTCGATGCCGTCGACCTCCGTGGCGACCTGGGCCGCCTTGCCGACCTCGGTCTGGATCAGGATGTACGCGCTGACGGCCATCGAGCATCTCCTCGTAGCAGTGGACGAACGCATCGTAGTCGTGCCCAAGAAGCAGGAGATCCGGGCCTCGATGCGGAACAAAGAGGGCGTGAACGTACATGACCAGCTGGTTCGTCGTGTTTGGGACGAGCAGGACGACATCCTTGCAACGGTTCCCCTGGTCCAGGGCGACCCGACGCTCGAGGACCGCCTGTTCCACCAGCTCGTCGACCTCCTCGTGGAGGGCATGTTCCTCGAGCTGCGCCAGCGGCACACCTCTGGTGCCATCGAGCGCCAGGACTACCTGGCCGAGCTCGGCGAGCTCGCCGAGCTGTGCCGTGACGCCGGGCTGCTCCCGCTGTCCGGCCGCGGTGCCTGAGCCCAGCCACACCACCGTTCCCTACGACGACTCGCTTCAGGCGCGCATCCGGGCGAACATCGCGACCCACGTTCGCCGGGAGATCTCGCTCGGGGAGCATCGGCACGCGGCGGTGGCGATCGTGCTGGTCGACTCGACCGAGGGAGACGATCGGGTCGACGCTCACCAGCCCGCGGATACCGCGATGGATGTCATCCCGGGGGGCGCGGACGGGCTGGACGGTCGCATGGTCGACGTGTCGGGTGGCGCGGCGTTCCTGCTGTGCCGGCGCGCCGCCGGACTGAACCGGCACGCTTCCCAGTGGGCCCTGCCGGGCGGCCGGCTGGACCCCGGCGAGTCCGCGGTCGAGGCGGCGCTTCGCGAGCTCGACGAGGAGCTCGGCGTGGCGCTCGCCGCCGACGCCGTCCTCGGCCTCCTCGACGACTACGCCACTCGATCCGGCTACGTGATCACACCGGTCGTGCTCTGGGCCGGCGGGTCGCTCGAGCTGCGCCCCGACCCTGGCGAGGTGCTTGCCGCGTACCGCGTGGGCCTGCACGAGCTGCTGCGGTCGGACTCGCCGCGGTTCGTCTCCATTCCCGAGAGCGATCGACCCGTCGTTCAGGTGCCGCTCGGCCACGACCTCATCCACGCCCCCACGGGCGCAGTGCTGCTCCAGTTCCGCTGGCTCGGTCTGGAAGGGCGCGACGATCCCGTGGCCTACCTCGAGCAGCCCGTGTTCGCGTGGGGTTGACCCTCTGGGTCGTTACTGGGCGAGGCGCTTCTCGAGTGCTCGCAGCTCGTCTTTGAGCGCGTCGGGGAGCGTGCTCCCGATGCTCGCGTAGTGGGCCTCGATCTGGGGCAGCTCGGCTCGCCACGACTCAGGGTCGGCGGACAGCAGCTCGGTCATCGTGGCGGCGTCGATGTCGAGGGCGGTCGTGTCGATGGCATCAACGGCGGGCACCCGACCGATCGGGGTGTCGGTGGATGCGCCCGAGCCGGCGACCCGCTCGACGACCCACTTGAGCACCCGGCTGTTCTCGCCGTAGCCCGGCCACAGGAACTTGCCGTCGTCGCCCTTGCGGAACCAGTTGACCCAGAACAGCTTCGGCAGCTGCGCGCCGGGACGCTGCCCGATCTCGAGCCAGTGCTGGAAGTAGTCGCCGACGTTGTAGCCGGTGAAGGGGAGCATCGCGAACGGATCGAAGCGCAGCTCACCGATCGTGCCCGCGGCGGCGGCGGTCTTCTCCGAGCTCATGATCGAGCCGAGGAACACGCCGTGCTGCCAGTCGAAGGACTCGGTGACGAGCGGCACGTTGGTGCCTCGGCGACCACCGAAGAGGATGGCGGAGATCGGGACGCCCTTCGGGTCCTCCCACTCCGGGGCGATCGACGGGCACTGCGCCGCCGGGGCCGTGAACCGGGCATTGGGATGGGCCGCAGGCGTGTCGGAACCGGGCGCCCAGTCGTTGCCCTTCCAGTCGATGAGGTGCTCGGGCGGCGCCGAGAGACCTTCCCACCACACGTCGCCGTCGTCGGTGCGGGCCACGTTTGTGAAGATCGAGTTGGCGTAGAGCGTGGCGATGGCGTTGGGGTTGGTGTCCTCGCCGGTGCCTGGCGCCACGCCGAAGAATCCGGCCTCTGGGTTGATCGCGTAGAGCCGGCCGTCCTCGCCGAACTTCATCCATGCGATGTCGTCGCCGATGGTCTCGACCTTCCATCCCGGCAGGGTGGGCACCATCATCGCCATGTTGGTCTTGCCACAGGCCGACGGGAAGGCGGCGGCGACGTAGGTCTTGTCGCCTTCTGGTGAGGTGACGCCCAGCACGAGCATGTGCTCGGCCATCCAGCCGTCGTCGCGCGCCATCGTGGACGCGATCCGCAGCGCGAAGCACTTCTTGCCGAGCAGCGCGTTGCCGCCGTAGCCGGAGCCGTAGCTCCAGATCTCACGGGTCTCGGGGAAGTGGGCGATGTACTTGTTGTCGGCGTCGCACGGCCACGCCACATCAGGCCGGGTGGTGCCATCCGCGAGCACCAGCGGGTAGCCGACGGAGTGCAGGCAGGGGACGAACTCGCCGTCGGAGCCGAGCACGTCGAGGACCCCCTGCCCCATGCGAGTCATGATGCGCATGTTGGTGGCGACGTACGCCGAGTCGGTGAGCTGCACGCCGATGTGGGCGATGGGGGAGCCGAGCGGGCCCATCGAGAAGGGCACGACGTACAGCGTGCGGCCACGCATGGCCCCCGTGAAGTGCTCGGTGAGCTCGGCCTTCATGGCGGCCGGGGCCTGCCAGTTGTTGGTGGGGCCCGCGTCGTGCTCCTCCTCGGAGCAGATGAAGGTGCGGTCTTCCACGCGGGCGACGTCACCGGGGT
>JBQTKH010000085.1:0-34110 GCA_052386335.1 Microthrixaceae bacterium | reverse complement strand
CGAAGGGATCCTCGAGGTCGATCTCCTTGGCGATGGACACGCCATCGTTGGTGATCGTGGGGGCGCCCCACTTCTTGTCGAGCACGACGTTGCGGCCCTTCGGGCCGAGGGTGACGCGCACGGCGTCGGCCAGCTTGTTCATGCCGGTCTCGAGGCCGCGGCGGGCCTCTTCGTCGAAGGCGATGATCTTGGACATCGGCGGGGGTTCCTCCGTAGGTGGCTGCAGTTAGCACTCGCGGTATGCGACTGCTAAGTCAACCACCTGCGGTCAGCACTCGCAACCGAGGAGTGCCAGCCCCCCTCGTCAGGCCAAGGAAGCGACGCTCGCCCGCTCGGCCGGGCCGAGCAGCGACCGGAGCTTGCTGGCGATCTGCACCGGATCCACGGGCTTGGTCAGGTAGGAGTCGGCGCCGAGCGCCCAGCTGCGCACCAGGGAGCGCTCGTCGTCCTCCGCGCTCAGCATCACCACCCGCATGTCGGGGGCGAGACCGCGCTCGCGGCGCACCTCCAGCACGTCGTAGCCGTCCACACCCGGCATCATCACGTCGAGGAGCATCGCCGCAGGCGGTTGCGCCATGAGCATCGCGATGGCGTCACCCCCGTTGGCGGCGTAGCGCACCGAGAAGGCGTGACCGAGCGTGATGCCCAGCATCTCTCGGGCGGCAGGGTCGTCGTCGACGATGAGGACATCAGGCAGATTGATCACGGGCCAGCCATCGACGCCGGATTCGTGCAGATTGAGCGGAATGGGCCGAACGGCCCACTCTGCCGCCGATGCCGACTCCCCGGGTCAGCCGCCCGCGACCGCCGGGATGATCGACACCGTCTCGCCGTCCGGGACCGCGGTGGCCATGCCACCAAGGAAGCGGACGTCGTCGTCGGCCACGAACACGTTCACGAAGCGCCGCAGACCTCCGTCGTCGTCGAGGATCCGCTCCGCGAAGCCAGGGTGGACCGCCTCGAGGGCGGCGAGCACCTCACCCACGGTTGTGCCGTCAACGTGCACCTCGGCCTGGCCGCCGGTGAGGGTGCGAAGGGTGGTGGGCACGCGGACGGTGACGGTCACGAAAGAGAACCTCGAGGGTCGGGGGCGGGCGACGGCGCCGCGCCGGCAGGTCGATCGTAGTGAACCGACCCGCCGGCCCGGTCATTCCCCGGCGGCGCTCACGACCGCCCGACCGGCGCTCGGGTTGCTGTTCGGGGCCACCACCGGTATGCATTGAGCCGTGCGGCGGCCCATGATCTGGACCTTCCACCACGAGGACTTCGCGGCCGCCCAGCTGGCCGAGCAGAAGGCCCGCCGTGGTCACGTGGTGTCGGTCTGCCTCCCGGCGCGCGACGAGGCGACCACGGTCGGGGCCATCGTCGAGGACCTGATGCACGAGCTCGTGGAGCGCACCGGCCTCGTGGACGAGGTGCTCGTCGTCGACGACCACTCGCTCGACGCCACCGCGCGCGTCGCCCGGGATGCTGGCGCTCGCGTTGTGTCCGTCGACGACGTCCTGCCAGAGATCGGCTCCGGGGAGGGCAAGGGCGAGGCGCTCTGGAAGTCGGTGGCTGCCGCCGAGGGCGACCTCATCGTGTGGTGCGCCGCCGACATCACCGACTTCGGTCCCCGCTTCGTGGTGGGCCTCGTCGGTCCCCTGCTCGCCCGAGGCGACATCGGGTTCGTGAAGGGCTTCTACGACCGCCCGGTGGCCGGGAGCGCCCACGGCGGCGGGCGGGTGACCGAGCTCGTCGCGCGGCCCACGATCGCGGCGCTGTTCCCCCACCTGTCCTCGATCGTGCAACCCCTCTCGGGTGAGTACGCCGGCCGGCGCAGCCTGCTGGAGCGCCTGGCGTTCGTGCAGGGCTACGGGGTCGACCTCGGCCTGCTCATCGACATCGCCGAGCTGGAGGGCACCGAGGCCATCGCCCAGGTCGACCTCGGCACGCGCCGTCACCGGAACCGCCCCCTCGACGAGCTCGGCCCGCAGGCGCTGGCGGTCCTGCAGACGGCCCTGCGCCGAGCCGGAGCCGTGGCGGGAGGCGGGCCAGCCACCCTGGTGCGCCCTGACCTCGAGCCCGTCGAGGTGGCCACCGGCGAGCGTCCGCCCCTCGTCGAGGTGCCGGCGTACCGCCGCCGCACCGCGTGAGGCGAACCGCCCGAACTGGGTCATTTGGCCCAAGAAACCCCTAAAGGTCACCACGCAGAGTGGTCGATGCATCGGGTAACCCCACCAGCTCAGGGCGAGACTGGACAGACCCATGGCCCGCACGTCCCCCACGCACCGCCGTCTGGACCTCACCATCGACCTCACCGACGTCTCCGATCCGCCCGCCGGCCACCGCCTCGCCGAGCTGGTGCAGGCCCTCACCGGATGCAGCATCGAGCGTGCCGAGTTCGCGGTCAGCGACCCCACGCCGACGGGGCCGGCGTCGAGCGATGACGCCCTGCGCACGATGGCCCGAGCCATCGTGCGCCTGCGCCCCCGTCAGACCGCCTGAGCGAGGTCCTGGCTCAGGTCTCCTCGGTGCGCCTGACGTGCTCGCCGCGCCCGACATCCTCGACGAACCCGACGCCGGGCTGGGCATCGTCCAGGTTCCAGGCCGCCTCGATCTCGTCAAGCGGCTGGTCGAGGGCTAGGTGGCGCCACGCATGACCGATGATGATCTTGAGCACCGCGGTGGTCGGCACGGCGAGCAGGAGCCCGAAGAACCCGCCCAGGGTGCCACCGGCCAGCAGGGCGAGCATCACCACGGCCGGGTGCAGCTTGACCGCTCGCTGCATCACGATCGGGCTGATGAAGTGGTTGTCGATCTGTTGGACGACGGCCATGACGACCGCCACGGCGATCGCCTGCGACAGCCAGCCGCCGGTGGTGAGGGCGATGATGATCCCGGGGACGGCGCCGACCCACGGACCGATCAGGGGGATCATGTTGAAGAGCCCGGCCACCATGCCCACGATCAGCCAGAACGGAAGATCGATGAGCAGCATGCCGATCGACGACATGATCCCTACGACGATCGCCACGGCCAGCTGCCCCCGGAAGTAGCCACCGATCGCGTGGTTCAACCGGCGCGACACCACCATCACGTCACCCCGAGCGCGCTCGGGCACCAGAGCCCGAGCCGACTCCCCGATGTGGGGGAGGTCGACCAGCAGGTAGAACGCGATGATCGGCGCCAGCACGAAGATGATCCCGACGTGGAACACGCGGAGGAGCAGCTCGCGGGCGGTGTCGATCTGACTCGCGAACCGGTCCTGCTTCTCCTCGGCTGAGATCCGGCCGTCGCCGTTCGTGTCGGTGGACTCGTCACCCGACAGCTGCGCTTCGAGCTCGTCGTAGGTGGGGATCTGGATGGGCCAGTTGTCCTCCTCCGAGCGCGCGGAGAGGTCGTCGATGGAGTCGGCGAGGTCCTGGCGGAGCTCGGGCCACTCTGCGGCGAGGTCGTCGTACTGCGTGGTGGCGAGCGGCGCGACGATCAGGATCGCCAGCGCGATCCCCCCCGCGACGGCGAGGTAGGCGATGCCCGTGCCGAGCGCCCGCGGGATGTGCCGGTGCTGGAGGCGGGTGACGACCGGGTTCAGCAAGAACACGATCGCGCCGGCGAGGATGAGCGGCGGCCAGACCACCCGCAACACCCAGCCGATGATGCCGAGCACGACGACGAACGCTGCGACGCCGCACAGGGCCCAGCAGACGGCCCCTGCGCGTCGGATCCGTTCCACCATCGCGGCTGAGGCTACCGGACCCCCTCCGCGGATCGACCGATGCCCGGCGCGGTGCTGCGTCAGCGCGGATCGAGCGCGACCCCCAGCCTCGTCACGCGTGGACCGCGGGTCGGCGACCCGCCCACGGGTGCGCCACTTCGAGCTGCGCGGCCACCCGCAGGAGCACGTCCTCGCGCCCGAACGGCGCGACGAGCTGGACACCGATCGGCAGCCCATCGGCGTTCCAGTGGAGCGTCAACGAGATCGCCGGCTGGCCGCTCACGTTGAACGGCGGCGTGAACGGCACCACCTCGGCGGCCCGGAACAGCCCGTGAAGCGGGTTGTCGACGGGGCTGTCGAAGGTGCCGAGGGGTGGCGGTGGCTCGGCAATCGTGGGGGTGAGGAGCAGGTCGAAGCCGTCGGTCCACCACGACGCGAGCTCTCTGCTGTTGACCTGCAACCACTCGCGGGCCGACAGCCACTGCGCGGCGGTGCTCGCTCGGCCGACGTCCGCGAGCGCCCAGGTGAGCGGCTCCACGTCATCGGCAGTGATCTCCACGCCCGTCCGCCGACTCCAGTAGTCGAGGTTCCACGCTGCCCCTGCCGCCCAGTTCGTGATGAAGTGGCCGGCGAAGTCAGGGTCGTCGAGCGCCTTCGGGTGGGAGACCTCCACGAGGTGGCCGAGGCCCTCGAGCAGCCGGCCTGCTGCTTCTGCTGCCTCGACGCAGTCAGCGTGGACGGTGACCTGTCCGAGTGGTGCTGCGACCATCAGCCCGATGCGGAGCGATCCGGGGTCGGCACCGACCTCGTCGAGGTAGGGGCGCGCCGGAGTCGGCGCCGTGAAGGGGTCGCCCGGCTCCATCCCGTGGGTTGCATCGAGGATGGCTGCGGTGTCGCGCACGGATCGCGTAACGACGTGCTCGCAGGTGAGGCCGCCCATCACGTCACCGAACTCGGGCCCCGACGACACCCGGCCTCGGGTGGGCTTCAGCCCGACAAGCCCGCACTCGCTGGCGGGGATCCGGATCGAGCCGCCACCGTCGTTGGCGTGTGCGATCGGGACCAGACCAGCGGCCACCGCGGCCGCTGAGCCACCGCTGGATCCTCCGGTGGAACGACTCGGGTCCCACGGGTTGCGCGTGGCGCCATAGGCCGCCGGCTCCGTGGTGGGGAGGATCCCGAGCTCGGGGGTGTTCGTCTTGCCGACCACCACGAGCCCGGCCGCCCGGAAGCGCTTCGCCAGCGCGGTGTCCTCGGCCTCGGTCCATCCGCGCTCCTTGAGGAAGGCCATGCCCTCGTGGAACGGATCGCCCGCCGAGTGGCACGAGAGGTCCTTCAGCAGGAACGGGACGCCTCGAAACGGCCCCGGCGGGAGCTCGGCGGCTGCCTGCGCCCGGGCCGAGTCGAACAGCGGCGTGATGACCGCGTTGAGATGCGGGTTCACCCGTTCGATCCGCTCGACCGCCGCCTCGATCAGCTCGCCCGGGCTCACCTGTCCGGAGGCCACCAGCGCAGCCTGGGCCGTCGCGTCGAGGTTGCTGAGCTCGTCGGTCATCATGTTCCCCCATGCCGGTTCGGTGCCGAAGCCGAGATCATGGCGCGTGCGCCGCGAGGATGCCCGCAGTCACCTCCTCGATGCACGCGATGGTCTCGGTGCGGGCGCGCGCTGCGCCGTAGCGCTCGGTGAGCGACACCGCCTCGATGCGCTCGCTCATGCCGTCGAACACCTCGCCGACGATGGCCACGACGGGCACACCCGCCGCCTCCGCCATTCCCGCCACCCCGCCGACCACCTTCCCTTCGAAGCTCTGGGCGTCGAGGAAGCCCTCCGCGGTGATCACCAGATCAGCGCCCTCGAGACGGTCGTAGAGCTCGACTTCGTCCGCGATCAGATCGAAGCCCGGCACGAGGTGTGCGCCTGCGGCGGCCAGACCACCGGCCAGCCCACCAGCCGCACCCGACCCGACGAGGGTGGTGACGTCGAGCGCGTAGTCGGCTTCGTAGACCTGAGCCAGACGCTCGAGGCGGCGTCGCAGCAGGGCGACCTGCGCGGGGGTGGCGCCCTTCTGCGGGGCGAACACCTCGGCAGCTTCCACGAAGGTCGTGCGGACGTCACACGCCACGATCACCTCGACACCCCGTAGCCGGCCGAGCGGCTGGAGGGAGCGCAGCGCCGCCAGGCCGCCATCGGTCGTCGCGGAACCGCCCACCCCGACGATGACTCGGGTGGCGCCGGCTTCCAGCGCCGTGGCGATGAGCTCTCCGGTGCCGGCCGTCGACGCCGCGATCGGATCGTTGCCGTCGGCGCCGCCGACGAGATGCAGGCCCGAGGCATGGGCCATCTCGATGATCGCCGTCTGGCCGTCGAGCCGCCACGGCGCCTCCACTGGCCCGCCGAGGGGTCCGGTGACCGTCGTGGTGCGATTCGCGCCGCCAAGCGCGTCGAGCGTGCCCTCACCGCCGTCGGCCATCGGCACGGCGTCGCACGCCCAGCCTTCCCGCGCGGCGACGCGCACCACGGCCTCTGTCACCGCTCGCGCCGAGGCCGTGCCTCGGAGCTTGTCGGGAGCGGCGACAACGCGCATGCCCGACATGGTGGCCGACGAGCGGCCTCTGCGAAGTCGATACGGTGGCGCCTGCATGCGCAGCCCCGGCGACCACCCCCTCGTGCTCGTCTCCAACCGGGGTCCCGTGAGCTTCGATCTGGGCTCCGACGGCACCCTCACCGCCAAGCGGGGTGCGGGCGGGCTCGTGTCGGGCATCGGGCCGCTGGTGGCCAACACGGACGCCACGTGGCTGTCCGCGGCGATGACCGACGGCGACCGCGCCGCGTGCGCCTCGGGCGTCGTCGAGGCCGACGGGTTCCGCGTCGACCTCCTCGCCCTCGACGCCGAGACCTACCGCCTCGCGTACGACGTCGTCAGCAACGAGGTCCTGTGGTTCGCGCACCACGGTCTCTGGGACCTGCCGCGCGAGCCGGTGTTCGACGCCACCTGGACCGACGCGTGGGCTGCCTACCGGACGATCAACCACGCCTTCGCTGACGCCGTCGCCGACGTGGCGCCCGAGGCGGCAGCGGTCCTCGTGCAGGACTACCACCTGGCCCTGGTGGCCGAGCACCTCCAGACACTGCGGCCCGACCTGGTCTGCGTGCACTTCAGCCACACGCCCTTCGCTCCCCCGGTGTGGTTGGAGGCGCTTCCCGACGTCGCCGTGCACGACCTCCTGACGGGCATGGCCGCGCATCGGGCGTGCGGGTTCCACACGACCCGTTGGGCAGGCGACTTCCTCGCGTCGGCGCGCGACCTTGCCGGCCTGACCCCCACCACCTTCGTGTCCCCGCTGGCGTCGGACCCGGACGACCTGCGGGCCGCCGCCGCATCGGATGCGTGCGAGGCGGCGCTCGCCGCCCTCGACGAGCTGGTGGGCGATCGTGCCGTGATCGGTCGCGTGGACCGCATCGAGCTCTCCAAGAACCTCCTACGCGGCTTCCTTGCCTATGGAGACCTCCTCGATCGGTACCCGCAGCACCGCGAGGGAGTGGTGTTCGTCGCTGGCGCGTATCCCTCTCGTGAGGGGGTGCCCGGCTACGCCGAGTACCGCCAGTCCATCGAGGACGCCGTCGCCGACATCAACGCGCGCTTCGGTACGCGTTCGTGGACCCCCATCGTGCTCGACGTCGATGACGACTTCCCCCGATCAGTCGCACTGATGCGGCGAGCTGACGTCTTGCTCGTCAACCCGATCCGTGACGGCCTCAACCTCGTGGCCTCGGAGGGACCGCTCGTGAGCGACCGCGACGCCGTGCTCGCGCTGTCACCCGAGGCTGGCGCGTGGGAGCGCTTCCACCCCGCCGCGCTCAGCGTGCCGCCATTCGACATCGCCGGCACCGCTGACGTGCTCCACATCGCGCTGACGATGCCCGCCGACGAGCGCGCCCACCGCGCCGCCACGCTGCGAGCTCTGGCGGAAGCCCGCTCGCCGCGCGACTGGTTGGCCGACCAGCTCGCGGCCGCGAACCGCCCTCAGTGAGCTGACGAGTCGAGCCGCTCCGGCGGGTCAGACCAGCAGCGACCGCAAGAACCCCACGACGGCGCCGGGGCCGGCGAGCAGCGCATCCGCGCGCGCTCGCAGCCCCGGATCGAGCTCCGGCGACTCGACCACGAACCGCACGGCCGCTCCCCCGCGCGCCTCGAACGCGTCGAGGGCATCGAAGGCAGGCACGTCCCCCACGTCGTCACCGATGAAGCAGGCGACATCGACGTCGTGCAGCAGCGCCGTCACGGCGGTGCCCTTGTCCGCGGCGATGGGCGGGTGGAGCTCCGCCGACATCCTGGCCCGCCGCACGTCGAGCCCGGACGTCGCAGCGGTGGCGGTCGCCCATCTCTCCACGATCTCGGCCAGGGACGGATCCTGGCGGACGTGCAGCGTCAGCGACAGACCTTTGTGCTCCACGCCAACACCCGTTGGGAGCTCTTGTTCGGCGAGCGCCGCCACGTGATCCACCACCGGGCGCCAGCGCTCGGCCTCCGGGTGGGCCGCGACCGCTCCAGCGCGCACCTCCTCCAGCCCGTAGAGCCCCACCAGGGTCACCGCCGCAGGCAGGTGATCGAGCAGGTAGCGCGCCGGGCGCCCCGAGATGACCGCCACGTGGCCGTACCGCTCCGCGAGGGCGGCCAGGCAGTCGCCAGCGCCGTCGAGGGGGACCGCCAGGGCGGGGTCATCCACGATGGGTGCGAGGGTGCCGTCGAAGTCGAGGAGGATCGCGGTGCGATGCGGCGCCGCGCGGACGAGCTCGAGCAGCGCCGCGCTGTCTTGTGCCATCGCCGGTGACGGTAGCGGCCGGCCGGACCAGCGACGCCCGACTGGGACAGGGCGAAGGCTACGGTCGCCCCGTGGATCGTGCGAGCGCAGGGCGCGCGCTGCTGGTGGGGCTCGCTGTGCTCGGCGCCTGTCGTCCAGGGACCGTTCACATCGACCCGGATCCCAAGGTCGGCGACCGGGCGACGTATCGCTACGTCATCGCCGCGACGATCACGAGCGAGCTCGACGGCGCCGACCCCACGGTCACGACGATCACCACCACCCTCGTGGTCGACCAGACCGTGATCGGGGTGACCGACGATGGCGCCGAAGCCGACGTTCGCCTTCGGCGCGATGGGGGTCCGGTGCAGACGGCGCGCGTGGTGCTCGACGCCACCGGCGCCATCCGTGATGTGGAGCTCGTGGCCGGGTTGGGCGACGACGGCCTCGGTCTGTCGCAGCTCGGCGCCCTCCTGCCTCCGACGATGGTGCCGCCATCCGTCGACCTCGCGCCTGGTGCGCGCTGGGCGATCTCGGTTGGACCGATCTCGGGCCACGGGCGACTCGACCGGCTCGGGGTGGAGCGGGGCCGCGATGTGGCGATCGTTCGTACCACGGTCACCCAGGCGATCGACGAGGCCGTCACCTCCGGGACCAACGTGGCGGCCTTGGCAGGGTCGCTCCACTCGACGACGTCGGCCACCTACGACCTGGGAACGGGCGCCGTGCGGCGCTCGTCGACCCACTCGACCGGTGACGTTCGGGCGAGCATCGAGCCTCCGACGGGCATCGACGCCGATCCCGTGCTCGGGCGGATCGACTACGACGTGCGGGTGCGGGCCACCCGGCTCACCTGACCGAGGTCAGTTCGCCGCGGCCGTGGTGGTGGGCTGCGCTGCCGCGGTGGTGGGCGTGAGGCTCGCGAGGTCGGTGCCGATGACGACCACGACGTTGGCCGTGCCCACCTCACCCGGCGGGGGTGTGGGGAGGGCCGCTGGGGTGAGCGTCGCTGGCGCGCCGGCGGCGAGGGCCACCGCCATGGCCTCCCGCTCGAAGCCGGGGGCGAAGAAGACCTGGGTGGCGGGGATCTTGGTGGCCGCGTCAGTGGGAGCGAGCATCTGGTAGCCGACGGTGCCGATCGCCGTGCTGTACTTGCCGGCCGCGCCACCCACTGAGGTGCCGTTCAGCACGATCACCGTGACCTCAGCCGGGGCGCGGGGCGCGACCGTGGTGGTGGTGGACCCATCCGTCGAGCCGCCGTCGGTGTCCTCGGTGGTGGACTTGTCGCCCTTCGATGCGGTGACCACCTCGGAGGTGTCGAGCCCGTTGCGGAGCAGGAGCAGCCCGACGACGACGGCAACCACGACGAGGGCGGCGCCACGCGCGGGGTTGACGGTGGGTTCAGTGGGTCGGCGTCGGGCCATGTGCGGATTCTCCCCTATCGCCGGTCGAGCTGGCTCATCGGACGACCCTCGACGCGCGCTCGACGGCGCCGGTCGCGCACGCGACGGAGGCGGCGCACGAGCAGCGGGTCGTACTCGAGGGCCTCAGGATCCTCGAGCATCTCCGCGAGCAGCTGGTAGTAGCGGGTGCCGGAGAGCTCGAAGCGCTCACGGATCGCCGTGTCCTTCGGACCCGCCTCGGTCCACCAGCTTCGCTCGAAGTCGAGGATCGCCTTGTCACGGTCGGTGAGTGCCATTGCTGACCAGGCTGGCCTGCCAGCGCACTCGGATCAAGGACCCTCGGCCTCAGGCGTCCTCAGCGCCTGGCGGCCGCGCCTCGTGAAGCCTCCGCGACTGGGACCCGCCGTCCGCTGAACGCGACGAGCCGCTCGAGCCCGGTGGCGTCCGTGGGTGCGGTGGTCTCGTCGGCGAAGGTGTCGCCGTCGCGCATCTCGGGCTTCAGGAGGCCGCGTGCAAACGCGTCGACCTCGGCGACGACCTCAGCCGACGGCGAGTAGGCGAGGCCGGCTGCGGTGGCGATGTCCCAGCCGTGCACGAGCCCGTCGAAGGCGACGTAGCGAGCGAACATCGAGCCGGGCACCTCACCGAAGGGCGATGCGATCGTCCGCTCCTGGGCACCGGGCGCGTGGATCGCGTCGGCCAGGTCGGCCATGGCCCGCCCCCAGCGCTCGGGCACGGTGCCCGACGTGTCGGTACTCGCGGGCGAAGCCTCGCCTCGGAACGCCGGCGCGAACATCGACGCACCCCCGATCATGTGCTCGAGCACGCCGGTCACGTCGAGCTTGGCGCACGGCGTGGGGCGGTCGAGGTCCTCGGGCTGGAGCTGATCGACGAGCTCCTCGAGCATCGGCAGGATCTCATCGAGCTGCTGGACGCCATCCATGGGTTCTCCTCTGTTGTCGTTCTGGTCGAGTGGTCCGGGTCGCTCGGTCGCGCTCCACGCCCGTCGTGCGGCGTCGACCGCCTCACGATCCCGACCGAGGGCGATGAGCTCCGTGACCGACGCTGTGTCGAAGTCACGGTCGCTGCGGTCGGGCATGGGTCCATCTTGGGCCGGCGGTGAGATGGGCGCATCGGCCACTTCGGCCATCTCCTCCCTTCCGGTTGGCGTGAACTGCCCATGCCGGGGGCGCGGCCCGCGTCCGATTTGGGTGAACCGACCGATGCGGGGTCGGCGTGGTCCGTCCCACGATGAGCGCACCGGTTCGACCCACCGTCGAGCCACGACCAGAGGACGAGCCATGCACAGCAGCGTCAATGACATCCCGTTGGAGATGGAGCTCGGTGAGATCGTGACCCGTGGCATCGAGTGCGATGGTGTGCTCACCCGGCACGTCAAGCTCCCGGCCGGAACCGACTTCACCCCCTTGTTCGTCGGGTTGCCCGACGATCGGTGCCAGAGCGCCCACTGGGGACAGGTGCTCGAGGGCTCGATCACCGTGCAGTACGCCGACGGCACCGAGGAGACGAGCCGAGCGGGTGACGTGTACTACTGGCCCGCCGGGCACACCGGGTGGACCGACGAGGGCGTCACGTTCCTCGAGTTCAGCCCCACCGCCGACATCCTGCCCGTGCTCGACCACCTCTCGAAGCAGCTCACGCCCTGAGGCGAGCACCCCGATACCGTGGCCCCGGATCCGAACGTGGGGTGACACGGTGGCTGAGCAGACCGACGACGTGACGACGGAGCCTTCAGAGGCCCTGGCCGCCGCTCGCGGGTTCCTCACGACGTGGGCCTGGGCCGAGGCGCTCACGGCGGCCGACGCCGCCGTGTGCGCCTCGGGCCAGGAGGAGGCCGACCGGCTCGACATCGTGGCCGAGGCGTCGTGGTGGCTCGGCGACCTCGATGGGTGCATCGAGGCGCGGGAGCGCGCGTATGGGCACTACGACGCGCTCGGAGATCACCGGCGAGCTGGCCAATGCGCAGTCTGGCTCTACGAGCACCACGCCCTGAAGGCTCGCCCGGCCATCGGCGGCGGTTGGCTGCGGCGAGCCCGACATGCCCTCGAGGACGACACTGAGTCGGTCGAGTTCGGCAACCTCGCGCTTCGAGAGGCCGAGGTCGCTCACGGCTCAGGTGACCTCGCCGCAGCCAAGGTGCTCGCGCGCGATGCCCGATCACTCGCCCGTCGGCTGCGGTCACCCGATCTCGAGGCGCAGGCGCTCCAAGCACTGGGGCGCGTCACGATCGACCAGGGCCAACCTCGAGAGGGTCTCGCGCACCTCGACGAAGCGATGCTCTCCGCGGTCGAGGGCAAGCTCAGCCCGTACACCACCGGCAAGGTGTACTGCAGCCTGATCAGCGCCTGCGAGGAGCTCGGAGATCTCCGGCGGGCGGCGGAGTGGACCGATGCGACGGTGCGCTGGTCCGAGAAGCACCCCTTGGCGATGTGGCCGGGCATCTGCCGGGTGCACCACGCCAGCCTGCTGCAGCTCCGGGGGGAGTGGGACGCCGCGGAGCGAGAGGCGCGCCAGGCCTGTGCCGAGCTCGACGGCTTCCACGTCGGCAACGTGGCCGCCGGCTACATCGAGATCGGCGAGATCCGCCGGCGGCTCGGTGACCTCGGGGGCGCCGAGACGGCCTTCGAGCAGGCCGAGGAGCTGTGCGGGCGGCAGAGCCCGGGCTTCGCGCTAGTGCGCCTCGCGCAGCGACGCATCGCGGACGCGTCGGCGATGATCGAGCGAATGCTGGCCGAGCAGACGTGGAACCAGCTCTCCCGGGCCAAGCTGCTCCCTGCCCAGATCCAGATCAGCGTTGCCGCTGGCGACCTGGCCGCCGCCGGTGCCGCCACCACCGAGCTCGAGCAGATCGCGGCCGACTTCGACAGCCCGGCGCTGCGGGCGGCGGCGCTGTCGTGCCGGGGTCGCCTCCATCTCGCCGCCGGCGACGCCGATGCCGCGGCTGCGACGCTGCGGGAGGCCGTGCAGCACTGGCAGCAGCTGGAGGTTCCCTATGAGGTGGCCACGGCCCGCCTCCTGCTCGGTCAGGCCTACCGCCTGTGCGGCGACGAAGACCGCGCCGCCAAGTCGCTCGCCAGCGCCGCAACGATCTTCGACCGCCTGGGTGCCGCGCTCGACGCTCGACACATCCGCGACCTGACCACCACGACCACGCTGCCTGCCGGCCTCACCGCGCGCGAGGCCGAGGTGCTCGCCCTCGTCGCGTCGGGTCAGACGAACAAGGAGATCGCCGCCGCGCTCCACCTCAGCGAGCGGACCGTGGCCCGTCACCTGTCGAACATCTTCGCCAAGGTCGGTGCCACCTCCCGGACCGCCGCGGCCGCCTTCGCCTTCGACAACGGCCTCACCTAGCGCCCGACAACCGCACCGGCCCCGCGGACGGCACGGCCCGCTAGGGCATCTCGGTCGTCGTCGTCGGCTCTTCGGTGGTGGTCGTCGTCGGCTCCGTCGTCGTGGTGGTCGGCTCCGTCGTGGTGGTGGTCGGCTCCTCGGTCGTGGTCGTCGTGGGCTCCGTCGTCGTGGTCGTCGGCCGCGGCGGCCGCGGCGGTCGCGTCGTTGGGGTCGTCGTGGCCGGCGGCGTCGTCGTGGTGGTCGTGGACGTCCCGGCGGGTGGCCCCGACGTGCTGCGCGGCGCGGTCGTGGTGGTGAAGGGCCAGAGCAGCCCGAGCGTCGGCCGCGATCGGGGACCCGCCACGGTGGTCTCCGTCGCGGGGACCGTGGTGCCACCGTCGGTCGGAGGCACCACGGTGACCCCAAGGACCGTGGGCGACGTCGAGGTGCCCGGATCCGTGGTCGCCTCCGTGCGCTCCTCGATGACGGATGTGGGGCCCTTCGCCACGACCGACGTATCGGCGCCGCCCAGGACCGCCGCCACCAGGAGCGCCCCCGCGAGCGGGAGCGCGGGGACCCCGAGCAAGCGCACCCAGATCGGGATCTCACGCCACCGCTCCTGGAGGAAGGACCTCCTCGTCCGGCGGGCGGCTGCCCGCGCCGCCGCCACATCACCGGCACGCCACCTGCTGAGGTGGGCGATCTCGTCGGCGAGCGTACGACCGGCATCGGGGTCCGTCGTGGCGCGAAGGAGCCGGTGCAGCTGCCAGAGGCGCTCGTCGAGGGGGTGCGCCCTGCGGAGCCGCCGCCACCCGACCCGCAGCCGTTGGAGGCCTCCGGTCAGAGATGCCACGCGGTCACCGTTGCCATGCCAGCTCCTTCACGCACGGCGCGCGCACGAAGGCTCGCCGTGCGAGATCTCGGCGGTCAACCTATCGCCGAGGACGGCTGGACGCTGGAGGTGGAGACGGGTGCCGGGATCGAGATTGCTCGACGTGATCCCAGTGGACCAGGGTGACCGGATCCCACTCGCCACGAGGGATCTCGCCCTGGTGCTCGATGACTCGCTCCAGTCGGGTCGCGGCATGGGCTGCGCGGATGGATCGCCGCTTGATGGGGACCTCCAGCTGAGCGAGCAACCATCGCAAGGATCGGCGGGGGCGGGCAGTCAGGCTTTCGAACGTCTGCTCGATTGGCCCCACCTCGCTCCAACACGCCGTGTTCGCTTCGTTCTCGCGCCACTCGAGTGATGCCTCAAGTAGCGAGGGCTCGATGCCGAACTTCCGGCACATCGAACGCTCGAACTCGCCGCGCGGCCTCGTTGTGCTCACCGCGATCGCATGTCCGCGCCGCACGATGTCTCCCCATGCCGCCTCATCGTGGAGAGGTCGGAATCCGACGGCGAGGTGATGGCACTTGGCGACACCGAAGCCACCGGCGCTGCGCGTGGACTGCACGACTTCGTGCGCATCATCGGGAAGCACGTAGCCCAAGCGTCGCCCCAGCCCTGCGTGCTCGAGGTACTCGCCAAGCAGGTTGTACTGCAGGGTCGAGCCCGTCCGATACCCCCCGACGACCACGATGACCTTGCCCTGGCGTCGTTCGCTCAGCTCGACCACGAGCTCTCCGGGGAGACGAAGGTCATTCGGAGATCCGGATTGATGAACGAGATGGCGGTAGCGACGTTACTGACAACATGGAACAGGACCTCCGCCCGCGCCATGACGTGGGCATCACACACGACCTCTCGGGCCATGTCGAGCGACCACTCCTCGGGGTTCGCTGCCACCAGGTTCTGCACCTGGAACCCCAGAGCTCCTGGATCATCCTCGGCCACCGCTGCGTAGAGCTGATCTTCGCTGGCGGTCGTGCGGCGGACATCCGGAAGCGTCACCACGTGATCGCCGAACTCTGCCTCGAAAGCGGCTACCACGGCATCCTGATCGGTACCGAGGACGAGGCGCCACTCGTCAGAACCGACGTCAATCCCGTGCTCGGCGAGGTACTCGCGCACCTCGGCGAAGTAGGCGGACTCCGTGGCGAGGACCGCGCCCGGCTGCTCGATGATGTGGCTCGGATGCTTCACATGCGCAGCAAGGAGGCGCCTAGGGCCGACGGTCTCGTCGATGAAGCCGTCGACCACGGCTTGGAGCTCCGGCCGCAGCCGCACGTGCCGTGTGTACGCGTCGTGGTACTGGTTGCGGAAGTGCTGAAAGCCGGGACTGTGGTAGAGGTCGAACGCGTGGTAGTAGGTGAGCATCGGCTCGAGCCGTTCATTGAACGGAGCTTCGGGACGCTCAGCTCTGGTGCTCAGGAAGTCCGCATCATTGAGCTCTGCGACTGACACGCCAAACGGAGGCGCGAACAGGTGCGTCCAGATGTTGCCGTCGCGAAGTGTGCCGTAGCAGAAGCTGTTCCGCTCGAGCGTGCCCGCGGCTTCACCTCGCGGATCCACAAGCCGGGCCTGGTCCCAATCGGGGAGAACCATGTGGCAGCGATCGTCCTGGGTCAACCAGACGAGATGGCTCAGGTACACGTTGAACACCGAGAAGAACCCGCCGTCGTGCGCTGGCACCACCACCTTATTGCGCACCTCAAGCCGCCTGCCGTTGGCACCCAACTGGTCCTCCACCCCGTCCCGGACCTCGGCGGGGTGCCAGGTGAGACTCGAGCGGCGCGCCGCGGTCCCCAGGCGTGACCTCTCCGCTTCGGGATCGATCACTGAGGCATACTCGACCGACAGCCGCGTCATCGAGAACGACTCGGCATGACGTCGACGACTGGCCAGAGTTGGGAGATGCTCCCTCGAGGCCACGAGGTTCGCGGCCGATGCCAAACCCTCATGAAGCCGGTCGACGCTCACCCGCTGTTGATGACCGAAGCAGCGGTTGTCGATCTCGGGATACCGCGCCGGCACACGGGTTTCTGCCGCGACGAGGTAGACCCCGGGCAGCGGAGTGAGGTCACGATGCACCCCGAGATCTGACAGCACGAGCACCTTGCCGAGCGCCAGGGCCTCTCGGGCTCCGATCGAATAGCCCTCCCCCCGCGAGCAATTCACGAACACGTCCATGGACGCCAACAGATCGTCTCGCTCGGCAGTGGAGAGATCGCCCGTCGACAGCACGATCCTCGGTGCGTCCGCATCTCTCACGATCCGCTGTAGGCGCGGAAGCACCGTCCCAAAGCTGAGATTTGAGTGAATGACCAGCTCGACGTCATCCCGATCGTGGCACAGCGCTAGGAACGCCCGACACAAGGTCTCGAGTTCCTTGCGCTCATGAAATGCAGAGATCGTGCCGAAGCGGATGCGGCCGCCGGGCGCATCCGGGGGTCGGGCCAGCAGAGGTTCAAGTGGGAGCGCGATCGGCAGGACTCCCACCGGGATGCGCACGCCCGACTCCACCGCGAGCGAACGCTGCGACGCAGAAGGTACGTAGGCGGCATGGAACCGCTCGTTGAGGGCGAACACCCACTCCGGCGGGAGTTCATCAGAGTCAAAGCAGAAGTGAGCGATGTGCATGCCGTGGTCGGGCATCAACGCCAGATTGCGATCGGCGGCACCGTTCACGAGCACGTCTGCGTAGAAGAACAGGCGATGCTCCCTGACATCGACGGGCACGGGCAGGGTGCGGCCGTTCGGCAGCACGACCGGCGATCGGTCGAAACCATCTCGATCCGTTGGGATGATCGACGTCGGGAGGTGACGCGAGAACAGCTCACAGGCCGCAAGGGAAAACGCACCGATGCCGGTGTGAAACGTCGTGCGACCAATGACGCAGACGCCAGGAGTCGAGTTGGTGTGGTCGACCACCTCAGCTCCGATTGGACCGTCGGAACAGCCCCCGGATCGCTCGCGGCAGTCGGGTCAGCCTCCACGCACGCGTTTCGAGCACTGCGTTGAGGTGCGCCTCGGCTCCGCTGGCTCGTTGCTCCGCCTCCAACGCTCGGGCTGTGGACGCCCGGAGCTCGGCGGACGACGCGTCCAGCGCCTCCTCGAGTCTCTGGACGGTCGCCGCCAGCCCGGCGATGTGTCGAGATAGCTCGTAGATCTCCTGCGTGGCACTAGTGAGAGACTCCGACGAGATGGCCAGAGCCGCGCTGACGCGCCCGTGCTCGTCGTGGGTGACCACCAGTTCCTGTTGGGTGTGCTCCAGCTCCTCTGCAAGGCGCATGTTCTCCGACGCGCCGGCCGCGACGGCGGTCTCCAGATCACGCTCCCTCGCGGCGTGGTTCGTGAGCTCGGAGGAGATCTGCGCGATCTCATCCATGTGGGACGCGCGCACGTAGTGGTCGAGGACATTCGCCGGGACGGACACGGCCTTCAGGAGCTCATCCGCCTTCTCACAAGCGACGTAGAAGCGATTCAGGCCATCGAACAGCGCGAACTCGTAGCCCGAATTGATGAGGGCCGCCTCCCACGCCTCGTGTGAGCAGGCGGGTGCTGCCAGCCGCGAGCCGAGTGAAGATCCGTCCGGGCAAGAGAGCGCGATGGGCTCGACCGCCTCGACGACGACGATCCAAGGACGAAACGTGGTGAAGTCGGCTCCAGACAGGACCGAGGCCTCTGTTCCCTCCGTGTCGATCTTGAGGAAGTGGATCTCTTCTGGCGCATGCTGCAGGCAGATCCTCGCGAGCGTCTCGGTTCGTACGTCGATCTCCTCCACGGGCCAGGCCGCGGCTCGATATCGAGCCGCGGCGGCCGGATCTCCAGTGGAGAGGCCGTTCCCGCCCGCCACGCTGAAGTAGCGCCCTGTTCCTGACTCATGCCCAGCCGCGACCTGAAGGTTCACATCGTGGGGTCGATCCGCGCACAGTCGCGCAAACGACCCTGGCATGGGCTCGACGTTGACGCCGCGCCACCCGGCGACCGAGAACGCCTTGGTGACCGATTCCGCGATCGGGTCACCAGCGCCAACGTCGATGTAAAACCCAGGCCCGTAGGTCGACAGAGCTCGCCACAGCACGACGTCTTCGCCATTTTGTGCGTACGACACGAAGGGCATGACGGCAGCGCGGCTGGTGACGCTAGGAGGGACCTCTGAGCGCATCAGGTCAGGGCCCAGTCGCCGACCGGACGGCGCTGACGCACCCGACCAGGCCAGACTGGAGCGCTTCGACGGGACGCGGCGAGCCCTGAGTCCCTTCGCTTCGGCCTCGTGCCGTGGCGACGTTCCTGCAGAACCAGTCGTAGGTGGCGGAGAGTCCTGCCACCAGGGAATGCTCGGGGACGAACCCGAGCCGCTCAAGCCGAGTCACGTCGTACGAGCGCAATAGCTGTCCGTCGGGCTTCGTGGCATCCCAGACGATCTCGCCCGAGTACCCCGACACGCGTGCGAGCGCTTCAACGATCTCCCGAATCGAATGAGACGTCCCGGTGGCCAGGTTGATGGTCCCCACCGCCCGCTGGGCGATCAAGCGCAGGGCCCGTGCCGCGTCGAGGCTGTAGAGCAAGTCTCGTGTTGGGGTACCGGAGCCCCAAACAACCACCGGCGTACCCATGGTGTTCGCGCTGCGGAACTTGGACACGAGCGACGGGATGACATGACCCCATCGTTCATCGAAGCAATCATCAGGTCCATACAGGTTTGTCGAGACGCAGAACGCGTACGACATGCCGGTGTGCTTCGCAGCCGTCTCGAGGTGCGCGAGCATCGCGCGCTTCGCGTGGGCGTATGGCCGTTCGGACTCGTGAGGGGGGCCGGCCCATACATCGCATTCGCGCATCGGCAGGCTCACGGAGTCCGAGTAGACCGCCGCCGAACCCATCGCGACGATCTTCCGAACCCCTGCGAGCGCCGACGCTTCGACCACATTGGTGTTGATCCGGATGTTCTCTGTGAACACGCGGGATTGGTTCTCGAGATTCCCCATGAGGCCGTACACGCGCGCAGCCAGGTGGAAGACGACATCGGGCGCAATCGCCTCGATGAGATCACGAGTGGCACTCCAATCAGTGAGATCAACCTGATCAGATCCCACCCCAATGACGTCCAGGTTGCCCTGTTGCGCCAAGTCGGCACTCACGGCGGACCCCACGAGGCCGCGGGCGCCCGTGATCAGGACTCGGTCGCCCGCACGCAGACCGTGCTCGGTCGGCTGGGCGGGTCGTACGTCGGTGTCCATACGGGCTCCTTCGGTGGGGTGCGTCGGTGACTGATCAGGGTCTCTGTCGAACCCCCGACGCCGCCATCGGACGTGACGTCGAGATTACCTGCCGGGGCCGCTCGTTCCCGGATGCTCCGACATGCCGATGTCGGCGACCGGGTTGCAGCCTGCTGGAGGCGTTGGGCGTGGAGCCGGGTGCCGGGATCGAACCGACGACATCCTCTTTACAAGAGAGGTGCTCTACCAACTGAGCTAACCCGGCGTTGCCGCCAGAGGCTAGCGAGCAGGGCAGCGATGGCACCTCGGTCACTGGAGCTGGAGCCGTCGAGCCATGATGCACGGATGGACGCCGGTGACGTGTACCGCCAGCTGGCGCCTGCCGTCCTCGGCTACCTCCGCGGCCAGCGGTTGCCCGATCCGGAGGGCGTCCTGGGCGAGGTGTTCCTCAACGTCGCCCGCTCCCTGCACCGGTTCCGCGGCAACGAGGAGGACCTCCGACGCTGGGTGTTCACGATCGCCCGACACCGGGTGATCGATGACAGCCGTCATCGATCACGTCGCCCTCAGACCACCGGGACGGTGCCTGTAGATCTCGCCGGCCCGCCAGACGACGCTGGGCTCGACCTCGACCTGCTCGACGCCCTCGGCCAGCTCAACGCCGACCAGCGAGAGGTGGTGACCCTGCGCTTCGTTGCCGACCTGCCGCTGGAGGACGTCGCCAGGATCACTGGTCGCTCCGTTGGGGCGGTGAAGTCGATGCAGCTGCGGGGTCTGACCCAGCTGGCGCGTATCCTCGGCGCCTCTCGCAGCGCTGAGTAGGGCATGGAGAACAGTGAGATCGAGGATCGCCTGCAGCGTCTTGGGACGCACCCCATCGCGCCGGCACTGCAGTCCACCCACCTCACCGCGATGGTTCCACGAGGCTCCCGATGGGGCCCGAAGCTGCGGGTCGCGGCCGCGTTCCTGGCCGGCCTCCTCGTCGGCGGTTCCGGCCTAGCCGCCGCGGGAGCGCTGCCTGACCCCGCCCAGCGCGTCGCGCACGGTGTGCTCGATCAGGTGGGCATCGACGTCCCGAACCCCGAGCGACACCATGGCCCCGAGTGCGGGGCCGAGGTGAAGCGCAACCACGGCGGTTACGTGCGCGACGACCACGACCTCGCCAAGAGCGACTGCGGCAAGCCGGTGAAGGGCACCGGTGACGAGCAGGACGCCGACGAGCTGGACGATGCCGACGAGGGACTCGGTTCCGACAAGGGACCGTGCCAGGGGCCTCCGCCTTGGGCCGGCAAGGGCAAGACCTCGATGACCGCCGAGGAGAAGGCCGCTGCTCAGGATGAACGGCTGACGCAATGCGGTGACGACGAGGGCGAACCTGACGTACCGGCGCCGAACGAGACCACGCCCTGACCTCGACCTGAGCTGACCCGGCGTTGGCGCAAGAGGCTAGCGAGCAGGGCTGCTAGGCGATGAGGGCGAGATCCTCGTCCTGGTCAGCGAGCGCCCGCTCGGCCAGGTGCATCTCGAGCTTGCGCTTGATGCGCTGCAGCGCGTTGTCGATCGACTTCACGTGCCGACCGAGGTGGTCGCCGATCTCCTGGTAGCTCTTGCCTTCGACGTAGAGGGTGAGCACGTCGATCTCGAGGCTGGACAGCACCTCGGCCATGCGATCGCGCATGGCGTCGAAGCGCTCGTCGGCGACGATGCGCTCGGCGGGATCGCTGCCGTGGCGGTGCACGTGGATCAGCTCGTCGACGCTGCGATCGTTGGAGTCGTCACCGCTCCGACCGCCGGAGATCGACACGTACTGGTTGAGCGCCTGATGCTTCTGGCGGGTGGCGGTCTTGATGGCCGTGATGATCTGGCGGGTGATGCACAGCTCGGCGAAGGCCCGGAACGAGGACTGGTGCTCCGGTCGGAAGTCACGGGCCGCCTTGTAGAGCCCGATCAGCGCCTCCTGCTCGACATCATCGCTGTCGGCACCGACGAGGAAGTAGCTGCGGGCCTTGGACCGGGCGAAGCGCCGGTAGCGGGTGATCACGATCTGCAGCGCATCCTGGCATCCGCCCTGGAAGCGGGCGACGAGCTCGAGGTCGGTGAGATCGGTGAGGTCGGTGAGATCGATGATGAGACCGGAGGTTGGCTGCACTGGTGGTGTGCTCCCTACGTGGTGTGACGAAGTGCTGCGGACGGCTGCTACTCCCCGTAGCCGATTCTGACTAGTCAGGTTGAACCATGCCCAGTGGTGTTGTGTCAATGGTCACCACGTCGTTCGCAGCGAAATGTTCGGAACCAATGCATATAGATGGCGCGAACCGGAAAAACCGGAAGCAGATCCGTGCCGACGCGGGCCATCGACGGGCTAGTCCCCCTCGGTGAACGACCTCAGGTTCGGGCGCGGGCCCGAGCCACCTCGAAGCAGGCCAGGGCGCCTGCGGAGGCCACGTTGAGCGAGGCGAGGGCTCCCGACAGGGGGATGCGCACGATCTCGTCGCACCGCTGGCGCACGAGCCGTGACAGGCCCGTCCCCTCAGCGCCCAGGACGAGCGCGATCGGGCCCTCCGCGGCGGCAGGCAGCGCCCAGAGCGACGTCGGGCCATCGCTGTCGAGCCCCACGACCCACACCCCCTGCTTGCGCAGCAGCTGCAACGCCGCGGGGAGGCCGCCGACCACGGCGAACGCGAGGTGCTCGACGGCGCCGGCCGCTGCCTTGGTGACCGTGGGGGTGACGTGCACGGCCCGATGGCGGGGCAGCACGATCCCGGTGACCCCGGCGCACTCCGCTGAACGCAGCAGCGCACCGAGGTTGCCCGGGTCGGTGACGCCATCGACCGCGAGGAGGAACGGCGCGCCGCCGCTCCCGCGCCTCGTGGTGAGGTCGTCGAGCAGCGTCTCCGGGACCTCCGCTGCCTTTGCCAGCACGCCCTGGGGCGCCTCGCAGCGCGCCTCGGCGAAGAACTTGCCGCGGGACACCTCGCGCACGGGCACCCGCTCGCCCCGTGCGAGCTCGAGGATGTCCTCGAGGATCGGTGTCACCTCGGCATCGCCAAGGATCCAGATCTCGCGCACATTGCGACGTCCGGCGAGGAGCAGCTCCCGCACTGCTTGCCGGCCCTCCACCTGGTCGCCCCCCACGCCGTTGCGCCGCTTCGACGAACCGCGCCCCTCGACGTGCTGGCCGCGCTGGCCCCGGGGTGCCGCGCCAGCGCGACCCGACCCGGTGGCCGCTGCGGGGCGACCACCACTGCTCGCTGCGGGCGTGCGCTTCCCTGCGGCGGGGGGGCGACCCTTGCGGGCGGCGGGCGTTGGTGCGGCGGAGCGCCCAGGTCGACGAGGCTTGGTCACGCGCGCGGCCGTTCGCTGACGATCGCCACGGCGAAGCAGGCGATCCCCTCGGCTCGACCAAGCGCACCCAGGCCCTCGGGGCGCTTTCCCTTGACCGTGACCGGCGCGCCGATGGCGGCGCTGAGGCCCGCCTCGATCTCGCCCCGGGCCGGGGCGAGCCTGGGCGTGTCGAGCACGACCGTGCAGTCGACGTTGCCCGGCTCCCACCCGGCACCACGCACGAGCGCCACCGCTCGACGCAGGAGGTCGACGCTGTCCGCTCCCGCCAACGACGGGTCGGTGTCGGGGAAGTGCATCCCGATGTCGCCGAGGCCTGCCGCGCCGAGCAGCGCGTCGGTCACCGCGTGGGCGATCACGTCGGCGTCGCTGTGTCCGGCGAGGCCACGCTCACCCGCGAACGTCACGCCGCCGAGCACGAGCGCTCGCGCGGGATCGTCCGTGTACGGGTGGACATCGAAGCCCTGTCCCACCCTCAGCGGGGCCACAGCGCCTCGGCGATCTGAAGATCGACAGGTCTGGTGATCTTGAGGTTCGTCGGGTCGCCGTCCACGACCACCACCCTGCCACCGATCGCCTCCACCAACGAGGCGTCGTCGGTGCCTTCGGGTGCTCCCTCGTGCGCGGCTCGGAGTGCGACGGCGCGAAAGGCCTGTGGCGTCTGCACCGCCAGGAGCCCCTCCCTGTCCACGGTGCCACCCCCGATGAGGCGAAGCGTGTCCGTGACCGGGACGCACGGCACCGAGGCGTCAGCCCCTGCGGCGACTGCAGCCAGCACTCGCTCCCAGATGTCGATGCCCGCGAGGGGTCGGGCTGCGTCGTGGACCACGATCACCTCAGCGTCGACGGGCACCTCGACCAGGCCGGCGCGGACCGACGCGGAGCGCGTGGCTCCCCCGGTGACGACGTGATCAGCGCTGGGCTCTGGCTGTTCGACAGCGGCGGCCGGGACGACGAGCACCACCCCGTCGGTGGCCCGTCGCGCCACGGTCAGCGACCAGTCGAGGACGCGCTGCGGGCCCAACGGCTGGTACTGCTTCGGCTGGCCGAAGCGCGAGGCGCTCCCCCCGGCCACCAGGATCGTCCAGACGGGCATCGGGCGGACGTTACCCGTGGCAGACGGTGTCCTAGGCTGCGCGCCGAATGATCGACATCGACCTGCTCCGGAGCACCGAGCTCTTCGCAGAGCTCAGCGACGACGCGCTCGCCCGCGTCGTCGCCAATGCCGTGTCTCGCACGCTGCGCCGCGGCGACGTCGTGTTCGAGGAGGGCGCGGCCTCGGAGCACCTCTACGTCGTCGAGGACGGTCGCATCGCGATCGCGAGCAAGTCGATCGACGGCCGGGAGTCGGTGTTCGCCCTCATGGAGCGCGGGGAGCTGTTCGGCGAGATGGGGCTCCTCGACGGGTTGGGCCGCTCGGCCGAGGCCCGTGCTCTGGAGACATCGCAGATCACCGAGATCCCCTACGTGCCGGTGCGCGCCGTGTTCGAGGAGAACCCGGCGCTGCTGTGGGGCGTGGTGGCGCTGCTGGCGGGTCGACTGCGCAGCATGGACACCGCGCTTGCCGATTCCGTGTTCCTCGACGTCACCGGGCGTACCGCCAAGCGCCTGCTCGAACAGGCCGGCGACAGCGACGAGTTCCAGCTCCCGATCACGCAAGAGGAGCTCGCCGGGATGGTGGGCGCGTCGCGCGAGCGCGTCCCCTATCGGAGCGCCAGCTGCGGGCGCGGCGGCTGGAGCGACCTCCGTGTCCGCCGTGGCTCGCTCCGCGACCGCGAGCAGCTCACGCGACGAGCGCACTGACGCGCTCGTTTGCAGCCCAGCTTCTAGTTGTCGAGGAACGCGACGGCGCGCGCCCATGCGTCCGCGGCGTCGTCCGCGCGATGGCTCGGGCGCTGCGGGTCGTGCGCGAAGCCGTGGTCCGCTTGCTCGTACGTGACGACGGTGATGCCTGCCGCGCGCGCGGCCTGCACGTCGCGGGCGGGCGTCCACTTGTCGAGCGCGCCGACGATGGCCAAGGTCGGGCAGGCGCCCGCCGCCGTCGCCGTCTCGAAGGGCTCGGGCCCGTACCCACGCCAGCGGGCGAGACGACTTTGCCAGCCGTCGGGCCTCAGCCCGGCTCGGCGGGCCTGGGCGCGCCAGTGGGACGGCACGCGGAACATCCCGTAGAAGGCCACTGCTCGCTCGAACCGGCCGGTGCCCGCCGCCCGCATCGCGAACATGCCACCGACACAGAACCCCAGCACGCTCACCGGTGTCACCCCGAGGAGGTCCGCAGCCGCCGCGGCATCGCGCAAGACGGCCGACTCCTCGATCGTGCCCATCACGCTCACGCGCTCGTTCGTGGTGAGGTGCTCCCTCCCCGGCCAGAGCTCGACAACAGCCACCGCCCAACCATGCGCATCGGCCAGGTGCTGCGCGAGCTCGTCGAACCGGGGGCCGAGGCCGCTGGCATCGGGAAGCATCACCAGGCCCCTGGTTGGCGGGCGCCCATCTCCGGGGAGCGCGATGGCGACCGTCGTACCCGAGGGCAGCAACGACCGCATCAGCGGGCCCGAGCGACCATCACGTGTAGCGATCGAGGATGCTCGACTCGGCGAGGCGCGAGAGCCCTTCCTTGATGGCGCGGGCTCGGGTCTCGCCCACCCCTGACACGTCGTCGAGGTCGTCGATCGTGGCTCGCATGATCTTCTGCAGGTCTCCGAAGCGGGCCACGATGCGCTCGATCACCGGCTCGGGCAGTCGTGGGATGCGCGCCAGCAGGCGATAGCCGCGTGGCTGCAGCCCCTCGTCGAGGTCGAGCACCTTGTCGGGCAGGTGGAGCGCAGAGCCGACAGCCTTCGGGTCGAGGATGTCCTCGGTGTTGAGCTCAGCCAGGGCGGCGAGCGCCTCGTCGATGTGCCAGCCGACGTCCTCGTGGAAGTAGTCCTTGAGCACGAGGCGCCGCTCCTCCTCCACCCCGCCCATGAGCTCGTCGAGCTGGAGGCGCACCAACCGACCGTCGACGCCGAGCTCGATGATGTCGAAGTCGATCTCCTCGGCGACGCGAAGCACCATCTCGGCGCGCTGGAGCACCGACACGACATCGCGCACGCTGACGAGATCCTCCACCTCGACGGTGGACAGCGCCTGGGTGACCTCGTCGAGGCGGATCTTGTAGCGCTCGAGCGTCTGGAGGGCTTGGTTCGACCGGGTGAGCAGGCGAGGGATCGGCTCGAGCGTGTGCTTCCGATCGTGGGCGTAGACGGCGACGATGGCCATGTCCTCGGAGATCGAGATCACGGGCACGTCGATCGAGCGGGCGACGCGCTCGGCGGTGCGGTGCCGGGTGCCGGTCTCAGTGGTGGGCACGTTGGGGTTGGGCACGAGGTGCACGTTGGCGCGGGCGATGCGACTGGCGTCGCTGGCCAGGATGATCGCGCCGTCCATCTTGGCGAGCTCGGAGAGGCGCTGCGGGCTGAAGGCGGCATCAAGGAGGAATCCCCCGGAGCAGATGTTGAGCACCTCCGGGCCGTCACCGACGACGACCAGGCCGCCCATCTTGGCCTGCAGGATTCGGTCGAGCCCGGCCCGCAGCTGGGTGCCCGGAGCCACCACCGCGAGCGCGGCGAGGAGCTCAGGGCTGGGGCGTTGTGCCATCGCACGATGGTAGTTGCCGCCCTCGCCGCGGCCCCGCGGGAGGCGGGCGGAGCGTCAAGAGGCTCGGTGTTCGGGCACGGCGTGGGCCGAGCGGCCGAGGCCGGCCAGCCGGATCGCATCGAGCACGGTGGTGGCCGGCAGCACCTCCAGGCCTGCGATCGACACCGAGGCGCTGGCGGGCACGATGGCTCGCGTGAAGCCGAGCCGCGCCGCTTCGGCGAGGCGGCGGGCGGTCTGGTGCACCTGCCGGAGCTCCCCGCCGAGGCCCACCTCCCCGCACGCCACGAGGTCGTCGTCGACGGGCGTGCCCGAAGCGGCTGACACGAGCGCCAGCGCGAGCGCCAGGTCGGCGCCCGGTTCGACGGCTTTGACGCCACCGGCGACGACCGTGTGCACGTCGGCGTGCTGGAAGCCGATCTGCGCATGCTGCTGGAGCACCGCCACGACGAGCGCGAGCCGACCGCTGTCGAGCCCCTGGGCAGAGCGTCGCGGCGTGGGGATGGTGGTGGGCACGGTGAGGGCCTGCACCTCCACGAGGAGGGGGCGGTAGCCGTCGAGCACGGAGGCGACGACGGAGCCCGTGGTGCCCGGCCGTCGGTCGGCCAGGAAGAGCGCCGACGGGTCGGGGACGCCTGCCATGCCCGCGTCCGTCATCTCGAAGAGCCCGAGCTCGTCGATCGAGCCGAACCGGTGCTTCACGGCGCGCAGCAGGCGCAGCGCATGATGCCGTTCCCCTTCGAAGGACAGCACGGTGTCGACCAGGTGCTCGAGCACGCGAGGACCAGCGAGGCTGCCGTCCTTCGTGACGTGCCCCACCAGCACCGTGGCGATGGCGCGGTCCTTGGAGATGCGGACGAGCCGGTGGGCGCACTCGCGGACCTGCGCGACCGAACCCGGGGCGGACGACAGCTGCGGGTCGTACACGGTCTGGATGGAATCGATCGCGACCACATCCGGGCGCACCGCGTCGATGTGCTCGACCAGCGCGGGCAGGGACAGCTCGGCCACCAACCAGAGGTTGGGCGGCAGCGCCCCGAGCCGCTCGGCCCGGACGCGCACCTGCTGCGCCGACTCCTCGGCCGCGACGTACAAGCAGCGCCGCCCATCCTTCGCGAGGCCCGCCAGCGCCTGCAGCAGGAGCGTGGACTTGCCGATGCCCGGTTCGCCCCCGAGCAGGGTGACCGAGCCGGGCACGACGCCCCCTTGCAGCACGCGGTCGAGCTCGCCGAGGTGGGTGGCTGCCGGCGTCCACGCCGCCATGTCGACTTCCGCGATCGGCAGCGGGACGCTCGGCTCGTGGCCCGCTCCCCCGCCGAGGAGTGCGTCACGGCCCGCGATCGCGGGCCGCTCGATCTCCTCGACGAGGGAGTTCCATGCCTCGCACGAGGTGCATCGGCCGGCCCACTTGGGCTCGGCAGCCCCGCACTCGCCGCAGCGGTAGATCGTCCTCGTACGTGCCATGTCAGCGAACCCTAGGACGGCGGTGTGACAGTGGGAACATGTGTTCGACACTAGCCGGAAGTACGGTCCCGCCCGTGACCGTCCGCACCGACTGGAACCCGCTGCTGCGCGCCGAGCTGGGCAAGCCCTACTGGTCGGCCTTGCAGCACTTCGTCGCCGAGGAGCGGCAGCGCCACGAGGTGTTCCCCGCTCAGGAGCAGGTGTTCGCGGCGCTGCACCTCACGCCCCACGCGTCGGTGAAGGTCGTCATCCTGGGCCAGGACCCGTACCACGGGCCCGGGCAGGCACATGGGCTGTGCTTCTCCGTGCCCCCCGGTGTGTCCGCCCCACCGTCCCTCCAGAACGTGCTCAAGGAACTGCAGGCCGACCTGGGCATCGACCCCCCGAACCACGGCTGCCTGGACGCCTGGGCTCAGCAGGGGGTGCTCCTGCTCAACACGACGCTCACCGTTCGGGCCCACGCCGCGGCATCACACCAGGGCAAGGGTTGGGAGACCTTCACCGACGAGGTGATCCGAGCAGTGTCCGACAAGCCCGACCGCGTGGTGTTCATCCTGTGGGGAGCGGCCGCGCGCAAGAAGCGCGGGCTCGTCGACGTGACGCGCCACGCCGTGATCGAGTCCGCACACCCATCCCCGCTGTCCGCGCACAACGGGTTCTTCGGCAGCCGCCCGTTCTCGAGGGCGAACGCAGCACTTCTCGATGCAGGGCGCGAACCGGTCGATTGGTGCATACCTCCTCGTTGAGGACGACATTGGGCGCGAAACCCTTCAGAAGGCCGCGGAGTCAGTCGATGCAGGTGGTAGGACAGAACCAGGTCACCGGGTGGGGGCGGATCAACCGGGGTGACCGTGAAGCGAAGACGAGGGGCGAGGGTCATGGCCACACCGGACGACGCAGCAGCTCGAGAGCTCCCCAGCCTGTGCGGCACGAGCGTGACCGTCGACGGCGAGCAGCTCGTCGTCGAGGACACCGTGATGCACGCGGTGGTCGTCGGCACGATCTCGGATGACTTCCTCGACTACGGCTGCGACACCTACTGGTGCGTCAACGCCGCCGGCCGACACCGCGTGATCCGAGCCTCCGACATCGCCGTCGCCTGCTGAGGCCCCCCGCCCCACTCCCCACCCCAGAATCTGGCGTTGTGGGAGATCGCTGAGCGGCCGCCGACAACGCCAGATTCCCTGAACCGACTGATCTGGGGCCGAACCGGTTCGACACGTAGCGCACGACGGTGTGGACTTCCCGCCGGGGGTCACGGTCGGAGTGCAGGTGCTGGGCAGAATCAAACGAGGGTGGGCCGGATCCTCCCGCATCGCGCTGGTGCGCGAGCTGCCGCGGATCAGTCTGCCGATGACCATCGGCTACGCCGCCATCACGATCGCGCTCGGCGCGTTCCCCACTGCGACCATGCTGGCCAACGGCGTGCTCATCGGGCGACTGCCCGCTGCCGCCGACAGTGGAGTCAACAGCCAGGCTGCGCGCTCCGCGGTAGCCGCGCTCGTGGTGGTCGGCGTCATCGCGATCCTCGCCTGGACGACCGAGACCTTCGGGGCGCTCCTCCGCGAGCACCTCGCCCGCGTGGCCAGCCGCCGGTGGGATCAGGAGCTCATGGCAGCCGTGGCCGCACCGGCGACCATCGCACACCTCGAGGACCCCGCGGTTCTCGACCGCCTCGAGGCTGCGGCAGGTCGCACTCGAGCAGGTCCCGCCCAGGCCGTGGCGGTGGTCGGGCCGGTCGTCACGAACATCCTGACCGGCGTGTTCGCCATCGCCCTCGTGGCACGCTTCTCACCCCCGCTCGCGCTGGCGCTTCTCGTACAGTCGCTCGGTCAGCGGGTGCACTGGCGGGCGCGCTTCGACCGGATCACGACGGCGATCTTCGGTCAGGGGGATCTGCACCGTCGATCCGGCTACGTACGCAATCTCGCGATGACCCCTGCCGCCGCCAAGGAGGTCCGGATCTTCGGGTTCGCCGACTGGGTGCTCGATCGCTTCGACGGTGAATGGCGCAGCGCGATGACCCCGGTGTGGCACAAGATGCGGCAAGGTTGGGAGCGCTCCCTCGGCGTGTCGTTCGCCGCCACGATCACCCTGGCCGTGGGCAGCTGGATGGTGGTCAACGCCGCGCTCGACCAGCGCATCAGCCTCACCGTCGCGATCGTCACGCTGCAGGCGATGATGGGTCTGGACGGTCTCGCAGGCGCTGACGACTTCCAGCACATGCTCGCCGAGGGCGCCGACCGCGTCCCGCTTCACCGAGCGATCGTGACGGAGCTTCACTCGCTGGCCGCAGACGACGGTCCACTCCACCCCAACGCCCTTCCGGCCGGCGCGCCCAACAAGTCGATCGTGTTCGACAGCGTCTCGTTCCGATACCCAGGTTCGGGAGCGCCGATCCTGGACAGCTTCGACCTCGAGATCGAGGCGGGCAGGTCCATCGCGATCGTGGGCGTGAACGGAGCTGGCAAGACCACACTCGTGAAGCTGCTCGCGGGGCTGCACCGGCCGGACAGCGGTCGCATCCTGATCGACGACGAGCCACTCGCATCGTTCGATCCCAAGCAGTGGCAACGACGCGTGTCCGCGATCTTCCAGGACTTCTGGCACTACCCGCTGTCCGTGCGAGTCAACATCGGGTTCGGCGCACCAGAGCGCATGGACGACCAAGAGGCCCTTGGCCGGGCCGCCGCACGTGCTGGTACGGACTCGGTCATCGCGGCGCTCCCGCTTGGCTGGGACACGGTGCTCGACCGTCAGTTCGACGGAGGAACCGAGCTCTCGGGTGGCCAATGGCAGCGCATCGCGCTGGCCCGCTCGCTGTTCGCGGTGGAGGCCGGCGCATCGGTTCTCGTGCTGGACGAGCCCACTGCCGCCCTCGATGTGCGAGCCGAGGCCGACATCTACGACCGCTTCCTCGACATCACACGAGGACTCACAAGCGTCGTGATCTCACACAGGTTCTCCACGGTGCGACGGGCCGACCGCATCGTGGTGCTCGACGCGGGACGAGTGGTGGAGGACGGTACTCACGCGTCCCTCGTGCAAGCGGGTGGCCGCTACGCCCACATGTTCGAGCTCCAGGCGGCGCGCTACCGCGACACCCCCGCCGAGGCCGACGAGGTCCCGGCATGATCGATGAGCTCCCCGCGGCGGGATGGCGCGAGCGCTACGGGTCCTGGCGACTCGTCGTCGGTGTGGCCTGGCGTGCCAGCCGCTGGCGAGCGTCGTTTGCCCTGGCCGCGACGATGCTCTCGTTCGCGTGGCCACCGGTGTGGGCGCTGGCGATCGGTTGGATCGCCGACGGAATTGTGCACAACGACCGGGCGACGGCCCTCGACGGCGTCTGGATCATCGTGGGGTGGAGCACGCTGACGGGTGCCATCGGCGGCTTCAGCTTCCACGTGCGCATGGTGCTGCGCGAGCTCGCCACCCACCAGCTCGACCTCGAGCTGGCCAGGCTCACCAGCGGCATCGCCGGGATCGAGCACCTAGAACGCCCGGCCTTCGCCGATCGCCTCGAGGCGCTGCTGGCACAGCGCATCCAGCTTGCCGGGAGCTTCGACGCGCTCGTCATGAACGTCTCAGCTGCCGTCTCGATCGTCGCCAGTCTCGGAGTGCTCGCCAGCGTCGACCCTGCCCTGTTGCTCCTCCCGCTGGCCGGGCTCCCATCCGTGTGGACCTCGACGCGCTCGACGAGGCGCGTCGAGAAGACGCGAGATGCCATGGCACCGCAGGTGCGTCTCGTTCGTCGACTCCTTGACACCTCCGTGTCCCCCATCGCCGGCAAGGAGCTCAGAGTCTTCGGTGTCGATCCGCACCTGCGAGACATCCACGCCCGCGAGTCGCGGATCGCCGAGGCGGCTTGGGTGACGACCTCCGTGCGAAACGCGGTCGAGGGCATCCTCACCCAGGCCCTGTTCACGCTTGGATTCATCGGCTCCATCACCGTGCTCGTGTTCGCGGCGGCCGACGGTGGCACGAGCGTCGGCGAGGTCGTGGCGGCGCTCACGCTTGCCGCCTCGATGCAGAGCCAGCTTCGTCAGCTCGTGATGATGGCGAGCTGGATGCGCTCGTGTGCGGAGGCGGCCCGCCGCTATGCCTGGCTCGTGGGACACGCCGCTCAGGCGGCGGTCCTCGACGCCCCGGCTGACCCCGCGGCAGCGCCCGACCGGCTCCACCAAGGCATCGAGCTCCACGGCGTCTCGTTCCGCTACCCCGGCACCGACGTGGACGTGCTGCGAGACGTGGACCTCAGCATCCCGGCCGGCTCGATCGTCGCCATCGTCGGCGACAACGGCGCAGGCAAGTCGACCCTCGTCAAGCTGCTCGCTCGCTACTACGAGCCCACGAGCGGCACGATCACGGTCGACGACACGGCGCTCGACCGCATCCCTGCCGCCGAATGGCGCACGCGACTCTCCGCCGGCTTCCAAGACCATGCCAGGCTCGAGCTCCTGGCCTCGGAGGCCGTCGGGCTTGGACACCTGCCCGATCTCAACGACCACGACGCGCATGCGGCGGCCCTGGAACGCGCGGCAGCGACGGACGTGTTGGCACAGCTTCCAGAGGGCCTGTCGACCCAGCTCGGCAAGGCCTTCGCCGACGGTCACGAGCTGTCCGGCGGTCAGTGGCAGAAGGTGGCGCTGGGACGCGCCATGATGCGCGCCGAGCCGCTGCTGCTCCTCCTCGACGAGCCCACGGCCGCACTCGACGCAGAAGCCGAGCACGAGCTCTTCAACCGCTACTCCGCTGCGGCACGACGTGTTCGCGAGCGCACCGGAGCCATCACGCTGCTCGTGTCGCACCGCTTCTCCACAGTGCGCGCCGCGGATCTGATCGTGGTGATCGATCGCCGCGGGATCGCCGAGAGCGGCAGCCACGACGAGCTGATGGCACTGGGCGGGTCCTACGCGGAGCTCTTCGAGATGCAGGCTTCGTCGTACCGCTGACCCCAACCCGAATCTGGCGTTGTTGGAGGTCGCTGAGCGAGCACAGACAACGCCAGAACCCGAGGGGTGTGGGCGGGCTGCCGCTAGGGTCGCCGGCCATGCGGGCCGTGGTGCTGCGGGGGGAACGGGACATCGTCGTGGAGGAGGTGCCCGATGCGGGCGTGCCCTCGCCCGACGGGCTGCTGCTGCGCGTCGACCGCACCGCCATCTGCGGGTCGGACCTGCACCTCTACCACGGGCCGATGACCGTGCCAGGTGCCCACCTCGGGCATGAGTTCGTGGGCACCGTCGAGGCGATCGGCTCCGACGTGCACACCGTGCGGGCCGGCGATCGGGTGCTGGTGTCGGGCGTGATCGGGTGCGGCGTGTGCGCGGCGTGCCGGGCTGGCGACGTGGTCGTGTGCCTCAACGCGGGCACCAAGGTGTTCGGCACCTCCCTCGAGCTGCCCGGAGGTCAGGCGGAGGCGGTGGGTGTGCCTGCGGCCGACACCTCGGTGCTGAAGATCCCTGAGGGCATCAGCGACGAGCAGGCCGTGCTCCTCACCGACATCCTCCCCACCGGCTACCTCGGCGCCCAGCGCGCTGACATCACCCCAGGCGACGTCGTCGTGGTGATCGGCCTGGGTCCCGTCGGCGTGTTCGCGCTGCAGTGCGCGCAGCTCTACGGGCCGTCACGGATCCTGGCCGTCGACATGGTGCCCGACCGTCTCGCCCGAGCCGCTGAGCTCGGCGCCGAGCCGATCGACGCGAGCGGCGGCGACACCGTCGCGAGGATCTACGAGGCCACCGGCGGGCGCGGTGCCAGCGCCGTGATCGAAGCCGTTGGCGCCGATGCCAGCATCAACGACGCCATCCTCTGCGCAGCGCCCGGGGCCACGATCTCGGTGATCGGGGTGAACCTCAACTTCGCGTTCCCGTTCCCCATCCCAGTGGCCCTCATGAAGCGATTGACGTTCCGGGTCACGCTCGCGTCGATCCCGACCACCTGGTCCGCGCTCGTGCCGCTCATCGCAACCGGCAAGCTCCACCCCGAGGACGTCTTCACCCATCGCATGGGCCTGTCCGAAGCACCCGAGGCCTACCGCATCTTCGAGGCACGCGAGGACGGCGTCCTCAAGGTGCTCCTCGACCCGCGCGGCTGACCAGACCCACCTACCCCCACCTATCCCGTTCTCTGGTACCTGACGCTCGGTATCCGTGCGTGAGGTTCCACAGATGGCGTGGGGTTGGGCGAAGACCTGCGTGGCCCCCCCCGCATCGGGGGCCCCCGGGAGCGGTTGTGGGCGGGGGCGTGAGGTGTCGGAGGGGCCCGCCGCGGCCCCCACCCAGGGCGGGGGGGCGAAAACCACGCATGCCC
>JBQTKH010000084.1:0-9893 GCA_052386335.1 Microthrixaceae bacterium | reverse complement strand
AGCTGAAGGTGGCCGAGTCGCCGTCCACAGCTTCACAGAGCTGGTCGACGCACACCTCCCGCGCCGAGGGGAAGGCTGAGACGTCCAGGGTGACCTGCGGTAGGGCTCCCGCGGCTGTGCAGAACCTGCTGGTCGTTGAGGAGCATCCAATGACAAGGACGAGAGCGAGCAGCGCGACCGCCGACTTCGTTGTGGGGACCGCAAGTCTGCCGACGGACTCGTGCATGTCGCGGATCCTGCCGGATCTTCGGCTGCGATGTCGTGAGAAGGTCGACGTAGAACTGATCGACGGAGACCTCGTCGGTCCAGCGTTGGAGCGACAATCCGCGATCCGACGCTGATCAGGACGAGATTGTCGCTCGAACGCTGAACAAGTCGACTCTGGCGCGCGCCCTACGGTCGAGGCATGGGGCGAATGACCCCGGCTCCGTGGTGGCGCGGCGTTAGCGTGGGAGAGCGGGGATGGCTCCTCGGGAGGAGGACCAGCGATGGCGAAGAAGAAGCCACGCTCCGGCAAGCCGGTGCCGGGCGGCCGGGTGACACCCAAAGGCGTTCGCCCCGACGAGCACAAGGGCCGCCATCACGATGATGACGGCACGGCTGCCGCCGCGCCCCCTCCTCCGCAGCCGACGCGCATCGACCCCTTGCGCGGCGGCCCACCGATCAACCAGCACGCGCCCACTCGCGCCGGCCACCACCGCGGGCAGCGCTGACGCAGGAGTTCGCTGTCACAGGTGGGCCCTAGCCTTGGCCGTCTTCCCCTTCGTCGTTGCTCTCACGAAGGAAGTCCGCCACCATGGCACTTGATGCCGCTCACCGATCATCGATCTACCAGAAGCTCGTACCCCTCCTCGGCGACGACGACGCCAACGCGCTGATGTCCGAGTTCCCCGCGGTCGAAGCCGACCAGCTCGTCACGAAGGACTTCCTGCGCGCAGAGCTGGCGGTCCTGCGTGGAGAGCTCGGTGGCCTGCGAGGCGAGCTTCGTGGTGACATGGCCCGGCTCGAGACTCGTCTCACCACGCGGTTGGGCGCGGCGATCGGGGTGAGCACGGCCTTCTTGGCGGCCCTCGGTCTGTTCACCTAGGACCTGCGCTGCTCAGCGGGATGGGCCGCTGAGCAACACAAGTCCGTGATGTGGTTGCCCTAGCGGGCGCGTCGGCGTGCGTTGCCGCTGGCGGGACGGCCCGGACGGGCGGCTCCTGCACCAGCGGGTCGTCGGCCGGGCGTTGCGCCGGGGCGACCGGACCGAGCCGGCGTGGCGGCTTGGTCCTGACCGTTGCCCTCGAAGCGGCGAGTGCTCGACGGCTTGGCAGCCGCCCCGCTGGTGCCCTTGCGGTGCACCTGACGCTCTGGGCGGGGACGTTCCGCGGCGCGGGCCCGCTCTCGGCGCGAGACGCCGTCGAGGCCATCGCCGCGGTCGATCGGCTTGGGTGGAGCGGCGCCGAGGATCTGGGCGACCGACGCCACCGTTGCCCGCTCGATGGGCTCGCGGCGGCGCAGCTCGCGCTGCAGCTTCCGGACGTCCTTCTCCTTGTCCGGGGCCACCAGCGTGATCACCAGTCCGGCATCACCGGCGCGACCCGTGCGCCCCGAGCGGTGCACGTAGTCCTTGTCGGTCGCCGGTGGATCGAACTGCAGCACGCACGCCACGCCGTCGACATGGATGCCGCGCGCGGCCACGTCGGTGGCCACGAGCACATGCACGTCGCCCCGCCCGAACGCGCCCAGCGCCCGCTCGCGCTGGCTCTGGCTGCGGTCGCCGTGGATGGCCTCGGCGCGGACGCCGGCCTTGTTCAGCTGCTTCGACAAGCGCTCGGCGCCGTGGCGAGTGCGACTGAACACGATGGCGGGCCACGAGCGGCTCACGATCTCGGTGGCCACCTGGATCCGGTCGGCCTGCGCGACCGACCAGAAGCGATGCGTCACCTCGCCCTGCTCCTCGAGCGACACGGCCTCGTGATGCGCCGGGTTCGTCTGGTAGTTGCGGATGAGCACGTCGACGTCGCCGTCGAGGGTGGCCGAGAACAGCATCGTCTGACGCTTGGCATTGGTCTTGTCGAGCAGTCGACGCACCTCGGGGAGGAAGCCCATGTCGGCCATGCGGTCCGCTTCGTCGATCACGACGATGTTCACGTCGTCGAGGCGGAGCGAACCACGGTCGAGGAGATCCTTGAGGCGACCAGGGGTGGCGACGACGATCTCCACGCCTCGGCCGAGCGCCTTCATCTGACGCTCCATGCACGTGCCGCCGTAGATGGCGAGCACCTCGGTCTTGGTGCCCCAGCACAGTGCTTCGAGCTGATCCTGCACCTGGGAGGCGAGCTCACGAGTGGGAACGAGCACGAGGCCCTTCGGGCGACGCGGGTTGGCCTTCTCGATCCGAGCGACCAGGGGCAGACCGAAGGCGATCGTCTTGCCGGAGCCGGTCGGGGCCTTGCCGCACACGTCACGGCCAGACAGCGCGTCGGGGAGCGTGGCGGATTGGACCGGGAACGGCTCGGCGATGCCGAGCTCGTCCAGACGGGCGCAGAGGCGGGCGGGTACGCCGAGATCGGCGAAGGTGGGGGGCATTCGGGGGGTACTCCTGCATCGAGGGAGCGAACACGCGCGCACGCTCGAACGAGGGATCCGGCCGGTTGCCGGATCATGTCGAGCGCAGCGGATGGTGGCTGCTCCGTGGGTGGCAGTCTCAAGCCACAGCTCGACACGGCCCGTCAGCGGTTGCTGACGTCAGGGATGACCATACCGCTCTCACCCGCGAACACCACCATCCCGCGTAGGTTGCCGCGCATGGAACCAGTCATGGCCCGCAAGATGTGGCGAACGCTCGAGCCGTACCACGGGATGATCTACTTCGCCCCGGAGGCCACAGAGGCCTACGCCGCGCTGGGGGTCACGGGTCGGTCCGGCTACTTCGCCTCACGCGCGGCAGCGATGGGGGCGGTCACCGGGGATGTCGTGGTCGCGACGTTCTACAACTTCAACCCCGACCTCGTCGTCGACGCGATGTATTCGGTGTGGTCCACGGTCTCACCGGAGCAGATCGGCGTTGCGCGCCTCGCCGCAGTCGACCGCGCGTTGCGGCGTGCGATCGGTGACGCCGTGGTCGCCAGTGACGACATGACCCGAGCGGCCGAGCTCGCCCGCACAGCGGCGGCCGGCTGCCATCCTGAAGGGCGTCCGCTCTATGCCGGGCATGCGTCCCTCCCGTGGCCTGACGCACCGCACCTCGAGCTGTGGCACGCGGTCACGCTGCTGCGCGAGTTCCGCGGTGATGGTCACCTGGCGGCCCTTCTCGACGCCGAGATCGCCGGCATCGAGGCGCTGGTCCTCCACGCGGCCACCGGGGAGGTCCCGCGGGGCGTGCTGCAGGCGACGCGTGGGTGGAGCGATGCTGCCTGGGGGGAGGCAGTTGCACAGCTGGTCGACCGTGGTCTCGTCGACGCCGGTGGCGCCCTCACGCCTGACGGGCTCGCGCTGCACGGTCACATCGAGGACCGCACCGACGCGCTCGCGCTCCGCCCCTGGGCGGTCCTCGGCCCTGCCGGGTGCGACGAGCTGCGCGCGCTGGTACGTCCCTGGAGCACCTCGATCGTGGCAAAAGGGACCTTCGGATCACACCCACCCGCGTAACCCACGGTGCGAGCACGCGTCGATCCGGCGTCCTAGGGTGGCGATCGCCGTGAGAGCGTCCGGGGGGCCCTGCGACACAGCGAAGCAAGAACCACCAAGCGCACCATCAGGGGGAAGCACGTGATCCGAGCACGACGTTCTGCATTGGTCATCATGGCGGCGGTCGCCGCGCTGCTGGCACAGGCTTGCGGGGGGAGCGACTCCACCGACTCGGGTGCGACCACGACGACCGCCGGCGGTGGTGGCGGTGGCGGTAGCGAGGCCTTTGTCGTCGACACGTCCGACTGCCCCGACGACGCCACTGCCCCCATCGAGGGCACGGTGAAGATCGGCACGACGTTGCCGCTGTCGGGTGGCGCCGCGGCTGCGGCCTTCGCCCCCGTCGCGGAGGGCCTCAAGAACTACATCGCCTACGCGAACGAGAAGAAGCTGGTACCCGGCATCACCCTCGAGCTGGCGATCGAGGACGACCAGTTCAACTCCAACCTCACCACCCCGGCCGTCGAGAAGCTGATCGACTCGACGAAGGTCAACCTCTTCGCCGGGATGATCGGCACGGCCAACAACCAGGCCGTGCGCGACCTCCTCAACGAGGAGTGCTACCCGCAGCTCTTCGCCAACACGGGTGCCCCGATCTGGGGCGACGTGGAGAACTTCCCGTGGACGCTCGGTGGGCTGCCCCCCTACAACACCGAGACGGCCATCTACGTCGAGAACATCAAGCAGGACTTCCCCGATGGCGCGACGGCCGCGGTGTTCCACGTGAACAGCGAGTTCGGCGAGGCCTACCAGAAGGCCTTCGAGGGCTTGGCCGGTGATGCGAACATCGAGATCGTCGACACTCAGACCATCGAGAACGCGGACTCGAACCCGCCGAGCTCGCAGGTCAACGCGATCGCGAGCGCGAAGCCCGATGTGATCCTGGCCGTTCCGCTCGGCGCCCAGTGCCCCACCTTCCTCAAGGAGGTGGCCAACGCCAAGGCGGCGAACCCGGGCTGGGAGCCGCGGATCTACATCACGTCCACCTGCGCGAGCACGCTCCTGCTGCTCATCTCGGGTGACAGCGCCGATGGCATCTACACCATCGTCGCCAGCAAGGACGCCAACGATCCCGCCAACGCAGCGGATGAGAAGGTGGCGGCCTACCGCAAGGCGATGACCGATCTCGGCTTCAAGGCCGACGGCGACTTCGCCACCGCAGGCGCGGGATGGACGGGCGCCGAGCTCACGGTCGAGACGATCCGCCTCGCGGCGGAGTCCGAAGGCGGGCTCACGAGAGCGTCGATCCTCAACGCGGCGCGGTCGCTCGACTACCACTTCCAGCTCGCCCGCGACGGCGTGAACTTCACAACCAACGGAGCCGAGGACGCCTACGGACTGGAGTCGATGCAGGTCGTGCAGTACCAGGCGTCGACCAAGACCTACAAGGACGTGGGCCCGCTCGTCACCAGCTTCGAGGGCAAGACCAAGCTTCCCTGACCCGGGCACGGCCCCGCCCGACGAGTGACGGACAGGAGGTGTCAGCTCGCCCGTGGAGCAGGATCAAGGATCGACCCTCGAGGCTGAGTCGGCGCGGCGCGAGCCCCTGCTCGAGGTGCGCGACCTCACCGTGAGGTTCGGGGGCATCACCGCGCTCGACGGCCTGTCGTTCTCGATCGAGCCCGGCCAGATCTGTGGCCTGATCGGACCGAACGGCGCGGGCAAGACCACCTGCTTCAACGTGCTCAGCAGGATCTACGAACCCACCTCCGGGCAGATCACCTTCGGTGGCGTGGAGCTGCTGGGCTTGCCGGCGCACCGGATCGCCGACCTCGGCCTCGCGCGGACCTTCCAGAACCTCGCACTGTTCCCCTCCATGACCCTGCTCGAGAACGTGATGGTGGGCGCGCACTCACAAGGGTCGGTGGGGTTCGTGCGGGCGGCGCTGCGCTTGCCGCCGCGAGGAGAGGAGCGGGCAACTCGAGCCGAGGCCTTCCGCCTCCTCGAGACGCTCGGCCTAGCCGGACACGCCTTCCGGTTGGCCGCTGGGCTGCCCTTTGGCACGCTGAAGCGGCTCGAGCTCGCTCGGGCCTTGGCGGCACGGCCGAGGTTCCTCATGCTCGACGAGCCGGCATCAGGGCTCACCCATGGGGAGGTCGAGGAGCTGGGAGCGACCATCAAGCGCGTCAGGGACGAGTTCAGCGTGACCGTGCTGCTCGTCGAGCACCACATGGCGCTGGTGATGGGCATCTCCGATCACGTCGTGGCGATGGACTTCGGTCGCAAGATCGCCGAAGGCACACCTGCGCAGGTGCGGAGCGACCCCGCAGTGATCGAGGCCTACCTCGGGACGACGGAATGACCGATGTCCTCGAGGTGCGCGGGCTGCACGCAGGGTATGGCCCAGTCGAGGTGCTCCACGGGATCGACCTGAGCGTCGCCACCGGCGAGGTCGTCGTCGTCCTCGGCGCCAACGGGGCGGGCAAGACCACGATGATGCGGGCCGTGTCCGGAACCATCGCCCGCGCCGGAACGGTGCGGCTCGACGGCAAGGACATCACCCGGACGAGCCCTGACGCCATCGTCCGAGGCGGCGTGGCCCAGGTCCCGCAGGGTCGCGGCACCTTCGTGGACCTCACCGTCGAGGACAACCTTCGGGTGGGCGCCTACACCCGTCAGGACGACGGAGTTGCCGACGACATCGCACGCTGGTTCGAGCTGTTCCCCCGCCTTGCCGAACGGCGAACCCAGCGAGCGGGCGGGCTCTCCGGCGGCGAGCAGCAGATGCTGGCGGTGGCGCGGGCCCTGATGAGCCGCCCGCGCCTGTTGCTCTGCGACGAGCCCAGCCTCGGGCTTGCTCCGATCATCGTGCAGGAGCTCTTCGCCATCCTCGGCCGCCTCAACCGCGACGAGGGTCTTTCGATCCTGCTCGTCGAGCAGAACGCCAACCTGGCCATGGAGATCGCCAACCGCGCCTACCTGCTCGAGACCGGCTCGATCGTCACCTCGGGCGATGCCGACACCATCCGCAACGACGACGCCATCCGCAAGGCGTACCTCGGGTACTGAGAGGACGACGACAGCGTGGAACGGTTCCTCCAGTACTTCTTCGACGGGCTCTCGCAGGGGTCGATCTACGCGCTGATCGCGCTCGGCATCGTGATCATCTATCGAGGATCGGGGCACCTGAACTTCGCACAGGGTGAGATGGCGATGATCAGCGCGTTCCTCGCCTGGTGGTACGCCGACATGGGGCTCTCGCCGTGGCTTGCCGTCGGCGTCTCCGCCGTCACGGCGTTCGTGGTGGCGATGGGCATCGAGCGCTTCATCATCCGGCCTATCGGGCACAAGAGCCCGTTCGCGGTGGTGGTCGCCGCCATCGGGCTGTTCCTGGGCATCAACGCGCTGGCGCCCTTCGCGTGGAAGGTCACCATCCCGGAGGCCTTCGAGCCGCTGTTCCCGAACGACGCCGACGACTTCGTGCGCATCGGTGGCGCGGCGTGGCGCGAGCAGAGCATCGGCGTGCTGGTCGTGCTCGCCGTGACCGTGGCGGTGCTCTACCTGCTCTTCCAGCGCACCCGCTTCGGCCTCGCGATGCGAGCGGTGGCCAGCAACCCTGAGTCGGCGCCGCTGGTGGGGATCCGCACCGGTCACGTGCTGGCCGTCTCTTGGGGGCTGGCTGCTGCGGTGGGTGCGATCGGCGGGGCGATGGTGGCATCCCTCCGAGGCAACGTCGACGCGTCGATGATGTTCACGATCTTCTTCGCCGCCACCGCCGCAGCCACGCTGGGCGGGTACGACAGCCTGTTCGGCGCGGTGTTCGGGGGCATCGTGCTCGGCGTGTTCGAGAACATGGTCGCCGGGTACCAACCCGAGGCGGTGGGTCAGGAGCTCAAGGGCGTGGTGAGCCTCGTGGTCATCCTCGCGGTCCTGCTCGTCAAGCCGTCGGGGCTGTTCGGCTCGCAACGGGTGGAGCGGGTCTGATGCCGATCCGCCTCGCGCAGGGCAGCGCGCCCCACTGGGCCCTGCGGGCGCTCGGCGCCATCGCCGTGGCCTACGTCGCCCTGGCGCCCGCGTTCCGCGACCTCTCCCCGAGCGACTACGGCGAGCTCACCGACATCGCGGTGCTCGCACTCGCCGCGGTGTCGCTGAACCTGCTGATCGGGTTCACCGGACAGATCTCCATCGGTCACTCCGCCTTCTTCGGCATCGGTGCCTACACGCTGGCCATCCTGGTGGCCGATCACGGGTGGACGCCTGGCTGGACCTATCCGGTCGCCGCGGTGGTGTGCTTCGCGGTCGGCGTGGTGGTCGGGGTGCCCGCCCTGCGTCTCAAGGGGTTGTACCTGGCGCTCGTCACGCTGGCGCTTGCCCAGATCTTCCCCGCGCTGGTCCGCAAGTTCGACGAGCTGACCGGTGGCTCCACGGGCATCGGCGGTCTGAAGTACGAGGCGCCCGCGTGGACCGGCTTGGACTCTGGCCGACAGGGACGAGCCGAGTGGATGTACTGGCTCGCGCTCGGCACGCTGGTCTTCGGGTACGTCCTCGTTCGGAACCTCGTCAAGAGCCGGGTCGGACGCGCCATGGTGGCCGTGCGCGACAACACCACGGCCGCCGCGGTCATGGGCGTCAACGTCGCGTTCACCAAGACCGTCGTGTTCGGTCTCTCCGCCGCGCTCGCAGGTCTCGCCGGCTGTACGTTCGCCCTCCGGCAGACGCAGGCCACCCCGGAGAACCTCAACTTCACGATCCTCGGGGCGATCCTCTTCCTCGTCATCATGGTGATCGGTGGGAGCGGGAGCCTGATGGGCCCGATCGTCGGTGCCTTCGTCTACTACCGCGTCGACGAGTTCACGCGAGCGGTGCCCGACAAGACGTGGCTGCCCGACTCGTTCCGCGACTTCCTGCAGGGTCGCCCCAACCTGGCCACGCTGGTCTTTGCCGCCATGCTCATCCTGCTGATGTTCCTCGCGCCGTTCGGGATCGTCGGGTTGGCCAAGCGGATCGGTCGGCGGTTCGTGGTCGTGGTGCCGACCCCACCTGCGGTCACCTGACCGGGCGACGCCCTTGCGTCAACCCCGCCGGTCCTGCAGGCGGTACCAGGCCGACACCGCCGGCAGCCAGGCTCCCCGCAGTCGGTGGAAGGGGATCGGTCGATGCCGAAGCTCGGCGAAGGGAGGGAGCGCGTCGCCGCAGATCGCCCCGGCCATGCGGTGGCCCAGCCAGGTGTTGGTGGCCACGCCTGAGCCGTTGCAGCCGGTGGCGTACCAGAGCCCGTCGATGCGGCCGCAGTGGGGCAGTCGGTCAAGGGTCAAGGCGACGTTGCCCCCCCAGGCACGCTCGAGGCGGACATCGGCGAGCTGTGGGTGGACGGCGACCATCGATCGATGGAGGTGGTCACGTGCCTCGTCGAGGGCCACGCGGCCGAGGCGCTTGCGCCCGCCGAACACCATGCGGCCCTCAGGGTCGAGCCGCCAGTACCAGAGGAGGTTGCGATCGTTGAACACCATGCGCTGTGTGGGAAGCACCTCGGCGGCCACTGCAGGGTCGAGGGGCTCGGTCGCGATGATGAACGAACCCATCGGCAGCACGCGCCGGCGCAGCGCCGGGACGAGCCGGTCGGCGTAGGCGTTGGTCGCGATGAGCACCGCGTCTGCCTCGACGGCCCCGCGGGGCGTCGCGACGGTCCAGCGGGACCCGTTGCGCCGAACGCCGGTGGCTGGGGTGTGCGCGTGCAGCGACGCGCCCGAGCTGGCGGCGATGCGGGTGAGCCCGGCGTGGAAGCGCGCGGGGTGGAGGCCACCGCTTCGCTCGACGACGAGCCCGGCGACGAACATCGTCGAGCCGATCTCGGACTCCAGGGCAGGGCCGCGCACGACGTGGGCCGGGCTGCCCACCGAGTTGAGCTCGTCGGCGAGCGCGTCGAGGTGTGCCGCGGATCGTTCGGAGTGCGACACGTAGAGCTGCCCGCACCGGGAGTAGTCGCAGTCGATGCTCTCACGCTCGATGAGCGCCTCCACGTGGTCGAAGGCCTCCTCGACCGCCGCGTGGAGCCGAGCGCCGAGCTCGCCGTACGACTGCTCGAGGGAGCGCGGTCCCGCCTTGAGCTCGGGGAGCACCATGCCCCCGTTCCGCGTGCTGGCTCCCCAGCCCAGGTCGTGCGCGTCGACGACCCCGACCTCGCGGCCGCGGCGCGCCAGCTCGGCGGCGGCCGCCAGCCCGCAGTAGCCGCCGCCGACCACGACGACCTCGGCGGCGCCGGGGAGCTCGGTGGTCGG